>CAXNEP010000213.1:0-4797 GCA_964200865.1 Cypionkella sp.
AGGGCATTTGCGACCGACCAAGCCCACAAGCCCGCAGCGCCACAAACCCGCAGCGCCAGAAAACCGCCGCCCCAGAAAACCGCCGCCTAAGAATGACAAAAAGTCTGCACATACTTCAAACTTTCCGCTGTCATCCCGACGTCCCACCAACCGCCCACCCCCCGCATTTGGCCGAGCGCGTTTGAGTGCTATGCGTGCTGCATTTGGTACATTACAAGATAAAATCCCCCGCCGCAAAGCTATGCAGGCCCATCACCTTGATTATGCCTTCAGCGGCGCTATCGGAATTAGTATCCAAATAGATCAACGTGTAATCGTTGTTTGCGCCAGCATTGTTGACTTTTTCACATTTGATTTCACCGCCCGAATTCGTGCCAATCGACCCTTTACCCCGAAAGATAAAGGCATCATCCGTGCTTAGAACGCTGCTGGCATCGATGGTGGAAAGGTCAATCTTGTCTCTGCCGCGGGCAAAGTCAAAAATCACATCGCTGGTGTCGGCGCTGGTCGTTACGTCCTGCATCCTTTTGAAATAAAAGGTATCGCTGCCAAAGCCGCCATAAAGGGTATCTTTGCCGCCCCCACCCGTTATTGAATCATCTCCTGCACCGCCGTAGATCAAGTCGTCGCCGCGCAGTCCTGAAAGAACCTCGCCCCCATGTGCGCCCGTTAGCCGATCTGCGAAAAGTGATCCTGTCAGCGCTTCAATTTGCGAAATCACATCGCCATCTGCATAACCGCCAGAGGCGCGGTCGTTTGCAAGGTTGACAAAAACCCCCTCATCCGAGGTGGCATAGGTCAACTGATCCACGCCAGACCCGCCCGCGATCGTGTCTGCACCTTCGCCGCCGTAGACGACGTCGATGCCGAAGCCGCCATACAGCGCGTCACTGCCATTGCCGCCGTCAAGCGTATCGTCGCCATGGCCGCCCGTTAGGGTGTTGGCCGCGCTATTTCCTTCCAGAAGGTTATCTAGGGTATTTCCAGTTATACTGGCCGCCGAACGCCCCGTCAGCTTGGCATTATTGATCATAGATACGCTGGATGCTGTCAGATCAATGGCCAAGCTTGACAAGATGCCATTCGTGCCGCGCGTATCGCTGATGACATCGGTTCCACCGCTGATGATATAGTAATCATTCCCCGCGCCGCCATTCAACGTATCATCCCCGCCGCAGCCGTTCAGCGTATCTTCCCCCGCGCCGCCTGTAAGTTCGTTATCTGCCGAATTGCCAACAAGTTTGTCATCGCCACTGCCCGATATGGCGTTTTCAATCACCACCCCGCGCGCGATGCCCAAATTGTGCCGCCCGCCCAAAACCGACGACAGCGATTCACTGGCCAAAGAAATCACTTGGGCAGCGCTGGTGTCATTAAAATTCAACGTGTCGGTGCCACCCGTGTCAAACACCGTCATCGCCATCAGCTTGCCCGATAGGGTTGCGGCGTTGTCTAGCGTAGAATTGCCCGTGTTGGCGTTAAAGCCATAGGTGGTGTCGCCTGAAAACGTGCTGGAAGACGTGCCGTAAAGATACTGCATCGCGATGATATCGGCGATCATCGGGCTATACATATCTTGAAAATACGCATCGACAAAGCTGTTCTGGCTGCCGTCTATGTCGTCGCCGTAGGACTGCATATAAGACATGATCGACCACGCCAGCGCATCGTTAACATAGAAATTGCTACTTCCGTAATCTGCGCTGCCATTATAATTGCCGCCATGGGCCAGACCCAAAGCATGGCCAATTTCGTGCAAATAAGTTTCGAAGGAATAGGTATCTAACGAATCATCATCCGCGATCCAACCCGTGCCGACGTTGACACTAGAAGATGTAATGTTCGTTCCGTTGTCATAAGTTTGCGCATAGGCCCAATAGGCATCTGAATCATCAAATGTAATTTCGGCCCCGCTTGTTACAATTTCAAAATCAAACCCCAAATAGGCCGACCATATATCCAGCGCGGCCGTGGCAAACATTTTGCCTTTGGTCGTTAGGGCCGAAATATCTACTGACAAACTGTTATCGCTGCCCACATCAAATGCCAGCGCTTCGGTTGACCCGAAATATTCCGTGCCATTGTTAATCAATTGCCATGCAATTTCATCCACCGTTAATTCGGGCATATCGCCCGCAACATCCTGTGTCACCGACAGCAAATACGTGCCAATCTGCGTCGTAAAGGCGTCGGCCTGCACATAAAATGTGCCCGTCGTTGTGGCCGTATAGGATAAGGCTGCATCCCGTTCGTGCGTTGACGAGCCAGAGGTGAACCCATCATCATTAGAATCGATGATCGTGCCTGACGAATCGCGAAGCAGCACCAAAGGGTCAGACAAAAAGTCTGATCCAAACCCCAGCAAACGAATTTCATATGTTTGCCCTGCGACCAGATCAATCGCATACCAATCCGCATCAGTGGTGCTAGAGATAGAGCCTAAGGCCGATTGGCCCACCGTCAATTCATAAGACGTCGAGGTACTGGCACTGGCATCAGTCGTTTCGGTGACCAAGCCACCGCCCGCCCAAATCTGACTATCCGTAATGGCCGAGGTAGCTCTGCTGGTGCCGTGAACTTGACTGCCCGCTAGGGCGTCGGAAGGGTCGCGCTGGGCGCAGATAAAGCACATCGGAAAGTCCTTTTGAAATTTGTTGAAATATCGGGCGCGCTGGGCACCGGGTTTGTTTGAAATAAAACTTGGATAAAATCTGTTTGCAGGGCAAAAAGGGTCCCTTGGTCAAAAAAACGGCTGTTCAGGGGCGCAATAGAGCAGGATTGCCCATTTGCAAAAAGCCATTCCCGTGCAAGCCCTGCGCGGCGGTCATTGGCGACGGTCACAGTCAGTTGCAGGGTAACGGGCGCGTTAGGGGGCAGCGCCATTCTGGCGAATGTGCGCCGCGCCGCGCTGCAAAGCACATCCGTCTGCCGTGGCACCATCGTGCGTTTGGCAAGGCTTGCGGCAGTGCAGGTCAGCGACATAGGGGCGCGCGCGCTTGTTTTTGATTGGGCAAATTGGGCTTGGGCGGGCGTGCCTGCCAGCATTAACCCAGCCAAAAGGCAAAGCGCGGTGGCGATCACGCAGGGATGGTTGCCGAAAAACCCCGTCATCCTCGCCCCCCTTCGCTGCGTTAACCTTGCTTAACAGTAGCGTTGCAGCCCGTGCCAAGCAAGCCAGTCCGCGAGGTAGAGAACGGGGAAAAACCCCCAATGCCGCGCAAAAAAGGGATGCAAGACGGAAAGGCAAATTAAGGGATTTGAAGAAATAAATGGTGCTGCAAGAGAGGATTGAACTCTCGACCTCACCCTTACCAAGGGTGTGCTCTACCACTGAGCTACTGCAGCATCCGGCGCTGAACGCGCGATGTGGCGGCTGATTAGACGCTATCGGCGCAGGGTGCAAGTGCATTTTGCAGCAAAATTTGTGCGGATGCTGGACGATGCGGCGCGCCTAGGGTAACAGGGCGCGATGAGCGATCTATCCGACCATAAGGCCGCCGCCGCCCGCCGCAAAGAAGACCGCGCTGCGCGGCGTAAGGCCGAGTTGATGGCCAATATGGCGCGGCGCAAGGCGCAGATGCGCGGGCGCGCCTTGGGCAGTGGTGCGGGCAATGGCGGCGCGGCGGATGATGGAACGGCGGGCGCAAATCTGCCCGAAGACACAGAAGAATAAAGGCAGGGCAAATGGATCAGATTTTGGTGCGGGGCAATGGCCCCTTGAACGGGCAAATCGCAATCGCGGGGGCCAAAAATGCCGCCCTGACGCTGATGCCCGCCACATTGCTAACCGATCAGCCGCTGACGCTAACCAACGCGCCGCGCCTGTCGGATATTGCCACGATGACGCAGCTTTTGCGCAGCCTTGGGTCAGAAGTGGCCAGTTTGCAAGATGGCAAAGTGCTGGCCATGTCTTCGGCGGCGATCACGAACCACACTGCCGATTATGACATCGTCCGCAAAATGCGTGCCTCTATCCTAGTGCTGGGGCCGATGCTGGCGCGCGATGGTCATGCTGTCGTCTCACTGCCAGGGGGCTGCGCCATTGGCGCGCGGCCTGTGGATTTGCATCTTAAAGCTTTGGAAGCGATGGGCGCAGAGATGGATTTGCGCGATGGCTATGTTCATGCCAAGGCAGCAGGCGGGCGGCTGAAAGGCGCCACCTATGAATTTCCGTTCGTTTCCGTCGGCGCCACGGAAAACGCACTGATGGCGGCGACACTGGCGCGCGGCACAGTGGTGTTGAAAAACGCCGCGCGCGAGCCTGAGATTGTTGATCTGGCCCAGTGCCTGCGCCGCATGGGCGCGCAGATTGAGGGCGAGGGCACCTCTACCATCACCATCCAAGGGGTAGACAGCCTTGGCGGGGCCACGCACCCTGTGGTGACTGACCGTATTGAACTTGGCACCTATATGCTGATCCCCGCATTTACGGGCGGCACGGTGGAATGCCTTGGCGGGCGGATGGAACTGGTCGCTGCCTTTGCCGAAAAGCTGGATGAGGCGGGGCTTACAGTGTCAGAAACCGCGGCGGGCATTCAGGTCACGCGTGGGGGCGGTGATATACGTGCCGTGAACGTGCGCACCGAACCGTTCCCTGGCTTTCCCACCGATTTGCAGGCGCAGATGATGGCCGCGCTGTGCACGGCGCAAGGCACCTCTGTGCTAGAAGAAACCATTTTTGAAAACCGCTTTATGCATGCGCCCGAACTTTTGCGCATGGGGGCCAAGATTGATGTGCATGGCGGTACGGCCACAGTGACGGGGGTTAAAAACCTGCGCGGCGCGCGGGTGATGGCG
>CAXNEP010000214.1:0-4782 GCA_964200865.1 Cypionkella sp.
CCCGATAAAGCACGACAGAACGAACACGATCAGATGCGACATAAAGCTGGCAGGGGTGAACATACCTGCAAGCAGTATCAGCGCGCCGCCGCCCACCAGCATGCCCACTTGGGCGCGGGTTTGGGCGCGGAAAGCAGCCGTTTCAGCGGCGCGTTTTTCGTCGGCGGTCAGTTCTTTGACCTTTTCTTTCGGCTTTTGCGCGGCGATGGCGGCGATTTTGGGCGGCGGCGGCGGATAGGTAATCTCGCCGCCGTGCGCGACAGTTGCGCCGCGGATCACGTCATCTTCTATGTTATGCACGATCACGCCGTCTTTCTTCGGCGTCAGATCGGTGAGCATATGTCGGATGTTGGTAGAATACAGTGTGGAGGCTTGCGCCGCCATGCGAGACGGAAAATCGGTATAGCCGACGATGGTTACGCCATTGTCCGAGACGATTTTCTCATCTGGCACCGTCAAATCGCAGTTGCCGCCACGTTCGGCAGCCAAATCCACAATCACGCTGCCCGTTTTCATCATGGCGACCATATCCGCCGTCCACAGTTTGGGCGCGGGGCGGCCGGGGATCAGCGCGGTGGTGATGACGATGTCCATATCGGGGGCCAGTTCGCGGAATTTGGCAAGCTGCGCCTCGCGGAATTCGGGGGAGGATGGGGCGGCATAGCCACCTGTCGCCGCGCCATCTTGCGCCTCGGCAAAGTCCAAAAACACGAAACTTGCGCCCATGGATTCGATTTGCTCGGCCACTTCGGGGCGCACGTCAAAGGCGTGCACGATAGCGCCCAGCGACACCGATGTGCCCGTGGCCGCAAGGCCAGCCACGCCCGCGCCCACGATCAGCACTTTGGCGGGGGGCACTTTGCCCGCTGCCGTGACCTGACCCGTGAAGAAACGGCCAAAGTTATTGCCCGCCTCGATCACGGCGCGGTAGCCTGCGATATTGGCCATGGACGACAGCGCATCCATCTTTTGCGCGCGGGAAATACGCGGCACCATATCCATGGCCACCACGGTTGCGCCTTGGGCTTTGACCGCCTCTAGCAAGTCTGGGTTCTGCGCGGGCCAAAAGAACGAAATCAGCGTTTGACCAGCGCGCAGGGCCTTTGCCTCGGCCATTTCTGGCCCGCGCACCTTGACCAGCACATCGGCGGCTTTCACCACGGCGGCGGCGGTTTTCAGCACCTCGACCCCTGCGGCCTGATAGGCGGCGTCAGAAAAGCCCGCCTTTACCCCTGCCCCTGCCTGAATAACGCAAGTATGGCCCAGCTTGACCAGTTGAGTGGCGGAATCGGGTGTCATCGCCACGCGATTCTCGCCCGCAAAAATTTCGGTTAAAGCCCCAATTTTCAACGGATATCCCCTTTCCTGCCACGCGGCCGCCGCGCTGTCTCTGCGCCAAAGCGCCGCTCTTCGGGCGCAATTAACGCGATTTTGCGCCGTTGCAACAGGGGCAAAACCAGTTTTTCGATTATTGCGAGAAAATTATTTGCTTTGATATAAAATTTCGCCCCTAAGCCCGCGCGTTCCAATTGCGACCTTTGATGCGCCAAATTCGCCCGCCTTGCGAGTACGGCGCTTTGCAGGCAGGGTAGCGGCAACAGGAGGATTGCCATGACCGATTTTGCCGCCACCAAAGCGATGTTCGATTTGCCCCAAGGGATGACCTATTTGGATGGCAATTCGCTGGGGCCTTTGCCGCGCGGCGCGGCGGCGCGGGTGGCGCAGGCGGTCACCGATGAATGGGGCCAGATGCTGATTGGCGGCTGGAACCGCGCGGGTTGGATGGATTTGCCGCGCAAGTTGGGGGATCGCATTGCAACCCTGGTCGGGGCCGAAGCGGGGCATGTGGTGCTGGGCGATACGCTGTCGATCAAGGTGTATCAGGCGCTGGCATCGGCGCTGGACATGCGTCCAACCCGCCGCGTGATCCTGTCGGACACGGGCAATTTCCCGTCTGATCTGTATATGGCCGAAGGGCTGTGCCGCACGTTGGGCAATGGATATGTGTTGAAAACCGTGGCCCCAGAAGATGTGGCGGGGGCGATTGACGACAGCGTTGCGGTGTTGATGCTGACCGAAGCCGATTATCGAACGGGACGCCGCCATGACATGGCCGCGCTGACCGCCGTCGCGCACGGCGCAGGCGCGCTGACCGTGTGGGATTTGGCCCATTCGGCGGGCGCATTTCCCGTTCATTTGGCCGCCTGCGGGGCCGATTTTGCCGTAGGCTGCACCTATAAATACCTTAATTCTGGCCCAGGCGGGCCTGCCTTTATCTATGTGGCCCCGCGCCATGCCGACACCGCGCGCCCTGCCCTGTCTGGTTGGCTGGGGCACGAGGCCCCCTTTGCCTTTGATCTGGAGTATCGCGCGGGCGCGGGCATTGACCGTATGCGCGTGGGCACCCCGCCCATTTTGCAACTCGCCGCGCTAGAGGCGGCTTTGGATGTGTGGAACGACGTGGATCTGAACGATCTGCGCGCCGCAAGCCAAGCATTGATGGATCAGTACATCGCAGGGGTCGAAGCGGCCTGCCCCGATCTGATCCTTGCCACCCCGCGCGAGCACGATGCGCGCGGCAGCCAAGTATCCTTCCGCCACAGCCAAGCCTATGCCATTATGCAAGCGATGATTGCGCGCGGTGTGGTGGGCGATTTTCGCGCGCCCGATGTGATACGCTGCGGCTTTACGCCCCTGTTTATTGACGCCGGCGATGTGGCGCGCGCGATTGGTGTGATTGCCGATATCATGCAAAATCGGCTGTGGGATAACCCCGCCTATCAAACGCGCGCCAAGGTGACCTAAGGCGCGCGGTATGAAGTCGTTTAATTAAAGATATACACAAGATATTGTAGCTGTGCCTTTGACGCGCCCTTGATCTAGCCATAAGATCAGGGACTGAGCAATTCTGATTCTGATAAGGGCGCGCGGATGCTGAACAAATCATTTCTCTTGGCCGCAGTGGCGGTGTTGGCACTTTCTGCATGTACCCCCGATCCCAAAATGATCGAAGCGGGCCTTGTGGCCGCGCCAGAGCCTAAATTGGTCGAAGGGGTTTATGGCGCGAAAGACGATGGCGCGTTTGCCATTCCCGCCGTGCCTGTTGAAAAAGTGCCCGTCGAATTTCAACGCGCGTCCGTCTACTACCCCAGCGAAGAGGCGGAGGGCACGGTTGTGATCAACCCGTCCGAAAAGCATCTTTACCTGATTACCGGCAAAAACCGCGCGCTGCGCTACGGCATTTCTGTGGGGCGCGATGGGTTTGAATGGGCAGGTACGGCGCTGATCACCTCGCGCCAGAATTGGCCCACATGGACACCGCCGCCAGAAATGATTGCGCGCAAGCCTGAACTGGCGAAATGGGAAAAGGGCCAGCCGGGCGGGCCAGAAAACCCACTGGGCGCGCGGGCGCTGTATTTGACCACGAACGGCATCGATTATGGCTACCGCATTCATGGTACGCCTGAATGGTTTTCGATTGGCAAAAACGCCTCGTCGGGCTGTTTCCGCATGATCAACCAAGATGTGATGGATTTGTTTGAACGGGTGCAAGACGGGGCCAAGGTCATCGTTCTCAACAGCGATGGCAGCTATCCAACCCGTCTGGTCGTGCCGCCCCCGCAACTGCCCAAAGAACCAGAAGTGACCGTAACGCCTGTTGCCGTTACGGGCGATGATGCACCGCTGGTATTGAACCCCGCCTTGCTGGCCCCGCCCGCGCAAAGCACCGCTCCAGCGGCGGCGTGCACCGTGCCTTTGGTCAATGGTCTGTGCCCTGCCACACCCCCAGCCGCACTACCGCCCGTCAGCCGTTCGGCAGCTGCGCCATGACGCGGTTTGACCACCTGCGCGCCGCGCCCTTTCATCTGGATGATGCAGGGGTGGCATGGGTGGCAGATACGCTGGCCGCGCTGACCCCTGCGCAGCGCGTGGGGCAGCTGTTTGTGCATATTGTGATGGGCAATGATCCAGCCGCGCTGGATGCGATCTTGGGCCTTCATCCCGCAGGGATCACGCGGTTTTACAGCGCTGATCTGGATTATGAGGAACGTTTTATCACCCGCGCGCAATCTGCCGCCGCGGTGCCGCTGCTGGTGTCTGCCGATCTGGAAGGCTCGCGCATGAGCCTGCCTTTTGCCACCGAAGTGCCCAATCCCTTGGCGCTGGCGGCGATCAACGATGTGGCCGCCACGCGCGAGATTAGCACCATCATGGCCGCGCAGGCGCGATCGATTGGGATAAACTGGTCTTTTACGCCCGTCCTAGATATTAACGCCGCCTTTCGCAGCGCCATTGTGGCGACACGCGGCTTTGGCAGCGATGTTGGCACAATCCAAAAACACGCGCTGACGCAAATTGACGTGTTTCAGCGGACGGGCATGGCGGCCACGGTCAAACATTGGCCTGGCGAAGGGCATGACGACCGCGATCAGCATTTGGTCACCACCATAAACCCGCTGCCCATGCCCGAATGGCACGCCAGCCACGGCGCGCTGTATAAGGCCGCGATTGACGCAGGCGTTATGGCGGTGATGAGCGCGCATATCGCCTTGCCCGCCTATGTGCTGGCGAAAGATCCCGATGCGGGGATCGAGGCGTATCGCCCCGCCTCGCTGTCGGCCACGCTAAACCAAGACCTGCTGCGCGGCGAGATGGGGTTTAACGGGCTGATCGTATCGGATGCCACATCGATGGCGGGCTTTGGTGCATGGGGGCCGCGCCGTGAAACCTTGCCGCAAGTTATCGAAAACGGCTGTGATATCATACTGTTCTCGAACGATC
>CAXNEP010000215.1:0-4781 GCA_964200865.1 Cypionkella sp.
CCTTCGATGATTTGCGTGTCTTCGGGGGCAAGTTCGGCCACTTGCGGGGCAAGGGTGATTTGATCAGGCGCGGCACTGGCTGTGCTTGCGGCTGGGATAGAATTCACCGCAAGTCCTTGATTGGCCGATACTTTACCGCCAGGGCTTTCAGGAGCAATACGCAACGGGTCAACTTGGGCGCGCACAACAGGAATGCCATGGGCATCGCGCACGGCCAGCGCATAGCCCCAATAGCCCGCGCCAATCAAGGCCAAAATGGTGCAAATAGCGCCGGCCAGTTGCATCAGCTTGGCAGGGTTGGGCATCAGGCCTGCGGCAAAACCTTCGCTGTCATAGCCTGCATAGCGGGGGGGCTGCGGCAGGGGGGCATAGCTGCGGGGGGCGTAATCTTGGGCGCTGTATTGGGCGTGTGCGGACTGGTCGCGCGTGCCCACTTCGGCGCTGCGCGGGCCTTGGGCAGGACTTTGGGCGCCGCGCTGCGGCGCGGATAAGGGCGCGCGCGAGGGAGCGGCATAGCTGGACTGGGCTGAAGGGTGAGGTGCGTTTACCCGTGGCTCGGCGCGAGGGTGTTGTGCGGCCTGAGCCTGCGCGCGCGTATAATCGGGGCCATAGTCGGGCGTGTATTCCGTTCCAAACTGGCGACCATATTCGGCGTCATGTTCTGGGCCATAATCTGAATAATGCGACGGCGGGGCTGCATAATCTGCGACATCATACTCGCGGTAGGTGCCGCGCGCGCGGAAATTGCCTTGTGGCGCGAGGCTTTGCGGAGGCGCATACTGCGGCTGATATGCAGGCTGCGGCGGATCATAGGAAGGATGCTGCGCCCAAGGGTCTTGCGCGCCATCCGCGCTGCCTTGACCATAGTGCAAAGCGTGATGCGAGGGATCGTCATAGGCAGGATATGCAGGCGCAGGTGGCAAACGCGGCGGCGCCGCGGGCATCCCACGCTGCCCCATGGGCTGCTGCCCGTAACGGTTATCGCCGCGCAAAGATGCGCGACCAACCCCAGCGGGATGGGTCAAAAACGGGTCGTCATCCACCCCATAGGGGGCGTATTTTGGATCGGACATCTTTGCCTCATATGCCGCAGGGATACATGCCCCATTGGCTTTTTAACTGCCACATCAAGACCTTAGCGGCCCATCCCCCCAGTGATGCGGCTGTTTTCAGCGCATTTCATCAACTGACGTTACCCCCAGAATAGCAAGACCCGCCGAAATCGCAACGCCTGTTGCGCGTACCAGCGCAACTTTTGCGATGGCTGTTGCCGTATTGCCCGCCTGCACAAAGCGCAAAGACGGCTCGTCATTGCCTTTGTTCCACAGTCCGTGAAACTCACTTGCCAATTCATAAAGGTAAAACGCCACGCGGTGCGGCTCGTTTCCGCGCGCGGCAATATCCACAAGGCGCGGCCATTCGGCGATTTTCTGCATCAGGTCAATTTCGGCAGGGTGCGACAAAAGACTAAAGTCAGCCTGCGCCAAAGCGGCATCGGAAACGTCCATGCCCGCCTCGACCGACTTGCGCATCACAGACCCAATGCGCGCATTGGCATATTGCACATAGAACACGGGGTTGTCTTTGGATTGTTCCAGAACTTTGGCAAAGTCAAAGTCCAGCGGCACATCGTTTTTGCGCGTCAGCATCATAAAGCGCGTCACATCCGCGCCCGCCTGTTCCACCACATCGCGCAGGGTCACAAACGTGCCCGCGCGTTTGGACATTTTGAATGGCTCGCCGTTTTTGTACAGCTTGACCAAATTGACCAGCTTAATATCCAAAGGCACGCGCCCACCCGACAGGGCCGAAACCGCCGCCTTCATCCGTTTGACATAGCCGCCGTGGTCTGCGCCGAAAATATCGATCAGCTCGTCAAAGCCGCGCTGCACTTTGTTAAAGTGATAGGCGATGTCGGGGGCGAAATATGTCCAAGACCCGTCCGATTTTTGCACTGGGCGGTCGACATCATCGCCATGGGCTGTGCTGCGGAACAGGGTTTGCACGCGCGGTTCCCAATCGTCGGGTTCTTTGCCTTTTGGCGGCTCTAGCACGCCTTCATAGATCAAATCCATATCGCGCAGGGTTTTGATCGCGGCTTCGATCTGGCCCGTGCCGTAAAGGGATTTTTCGGATGAATAGACATCCATCTGCACGCCCAAAGCGGCCAGATCACCCTTGATCTCGGTCATCATCAGATCAGTGGCAATATCGCGCACCTCGGCCAGCCAAAACTGCTCGCCCTTATCCAGCAGCGTGTCGCCAAAGCGGGCCTTCAACGCCGCGCCCACGGGGATCAGATAATCGCCGGGATACAGCCCTTCGCGGATTTCGGGTTCCAGCCCATGCGCCTCGCGGTAGCGTTCATAGGCGCTGCGCGCCAGCACATCCACCTGCGCGCCGCCATCGTTGATGTAGTATTCCCGCGTCACCTGCCAACCTGCAAAGGAAAGCAGGCGTGACAGCGCGTCCCCAACCACTGCACCGCGCACATGGCCCACATGCATGGGGCCCGTGGGGTTGGCAGACACGAATTCGACGTTGACGCGCCGCCCCTGCCCTGTGGACGAGCGGCCAAAATCCGCGCCCAAGGTGAGGGCAGCGCGTACAACGCCCTGCCATGCCGAAGGGGCCAGCGTTAGGTTCAAAAACCCGGGGCCCGCGACATCGGCCTGTGTGATACGCGGGTCTTGCGCAAGGCGCGCCGCCAGTTTGTCGGCAATGGCGCGGGGGGCCATGCCTGCGGGTTTGGCCAGCACCATGGCGGCATTGGTCGCAGCCTCGCCATGGCCTTTGTCGCGCGGGGGCTCAACTGCCACGGCAGCGGTATCAAGGCCGCTAGGTATCTCGCCCGCCACTGCCATGGCATCCAGATTTTCGACAATCAGCGCGCGGATTTCGGCAAAAAGGTTCATTTGATCACATCCTATCTTGCCCCTGCATTGCCAGAGGCGGCGGGCATGGTCAAGGATTTGATCAGATTTGCCTTATTTTCCGCGCTTCCAATCGGCGAGTGCGGGGTTTTCGGGCATGGGGTTGGATGGTTTGGCAGTATCTTGCGAGAGGGGCTGCGCGTCCGCCTGCGCTATCACCACCCGCCCCGACGCGCTGCGGCTTTCGCGAAGATAATGTGTCTCGCGCGCGCCAAAGTAAAAGGCAACAACCGCGCCCAGCAGCCACCACAGGGGTTCTGGCACGGCGTTCAGCCCCACCATGCGCTGCGAAAAAGCCTGCGGATCGATCATGGCATACACAAACAGCCCCACCGTGCCCAATGCCAAAAACGGGCGCGGCAGGCGGTTTAGCCCGTTGACGGCGCTGTCAAACCATGTGCTGTCCGCATTGGAAAATTCGGCCCCCAATTGGGTAAGGGCGGCCTCTTGCGCTGCGGCGGAAAGTTCCATCTGGCGGGTGGCGTTGGGGCGAAACACCTCGGCCACGCCTTCCACGGCATTGCCAATGGCGGCGGCCCCTGCCCCGTTGCCGCCCAAAATCTTGCCGATCAAGCCCATTTGGATACCCTTTCTTTGTGCTGCGCCAATGTCAGGTGATATTTTGGCGATATGAATTCTTCGGCCCGCGTTATCCAACCGCCCTTGCCGCCATCGCGCCTGCGGGCAAATTTGCGGCTGGCGGGGCGCGCATCACCCAAGGCATAGTAAAAATTACGCCGCGCAATCCCATAAGCATCGGCGATATGGCTGGGCGCGTCTGCGGTGGCCATAGCGGCGGCGCGCCGCGTGGCGGGGCCAATGACCCCATCATCGCTGCACGGATAGCCCATTTGGGTCAGCAACCGCTGCAAGATTTTCACCGCGCCCGCGCCTGCATTGACATACATATCAAACACCGAAGCCTGCAACTGGGGCGGCAAATCGCAAATGCGCGGCTGGGTAAAGTAATGCGCGATATAGATGTCTGCCGCGCGATCTGCGGTCATCGCGCGGATATCGCGGCTATCAACCGCGCCATCGCGGTTCAGATCCAGCCCTAGGCGGCGCATGGTGCCAATGGTCACGCCAAAATTCGTCTCGCCCCCCGGATCATCGGGGTCATTCACATAGCCGCCCTCGCGCGCCACAATCTCGCGCGCCAGTTGCTGAACAGTTTTCATGAATTGCCCCCGTGGTGGTTTGGGGGCAATTTGGCGGGTTTATGTTAACTTTGCCGAAGTGCAGCGCGCGCTATTCCTTGGCAGGTTCCACATAAACGCCCTGCTCTTTCAGCGCGTCGACAACCTCTTGCGGCATATATTCTTCGTCATGGCGGGCCAAAATCTCGGTAGCAACAAAGGTATCGCCCTCCATGCTGCCCGTGCCAACCATGCCTGCGCCTTCGGCAAACAAATCAGGCAACACACCTTTGTAAGTGGCGGGAATAGATACGCTGGTATCGGTGACCTTAAAGGTTATCACCTCGCCCTGACCGCGCACAATGCTGCCCTCTTCGACGAGCCCGCCAATGCGAAACACTTCGCCCGCGCGCGGCGGATCAGACAGAACTTGCGAGGGGCTGCGGAAAAAGTTGATGCCATCGCGAAAGGCGTAGCCAACCAAAATCGTTGTCAGTCCCACCAGCACAAAGGCCAGCAAAATCAGCTGGATACGGCGGCGTTTCTTTAGCGATTTCAAACCAGCCATAGCGCCCTCTTATGGGAAAAGGGGCGCGCCAAGCAGCCCCATTGTTTCGGGCAGGCCCAGCATCAGATTGGCATTTTGGATGGCTTGGCCTGACGATCCTTTGGTCAGGTTATCAATCACCGAAATCACCACTGCGCGCCC
>CAXNEP010000216.1:0-4755 GCA_964200865.1 Cypionkella sp.
GCCCAGCAATGCGGCTGCCCGCGACGCCCTTTTGCTGCGCATTATGGGCAGCCCAGACCCGCGCCAGATTGACGGTATTGGCGGGGGCGATCCGCTGACCAGCAAAGTGGCCATTCTTGCGCCATCAACGCGCGCAGATGCCGATGTCGATTATCTGTTTTTGCAGGTTTTTGTGGATCAGGCACTTGTCTCCGATGCGCAGCCCTGCGGCAATATTCTGGCCGCCGTCGGCCCTGCCGCAATTGAACGTGGTCTTGTCCCTGCGCAAGACGGGCTGACCCCCGTTCGCATTCATATGGTCAACACGGGCGAGGTCGCCACCGCCGAAATCCAAACCCCCCAAGGGCGGGTGCGATATGACGGTGACTGCGCGATTGATGGTGTACCAGGCACCGCCGCGCCCATTCCATTGATGTTTGAAAACAGTGCAGGTGCATTGTGCGGATCGCTGCTGCCGACAGGCCGCGCGGTGGATGTTATTGCTGGTGTGGCCTGCACCTTAATCGATCACGGCATGCCGATTGTGGTGATGCGCGCAGCAGATTTTGGCCTGACAGGGCAAGAACCGCCCGAGGCGCTGGATGGTGATACCGCGCTAAAGGCACGGCTAGAGTCGATCCGCCTTCAAGCGGGGCCTATGATGAACCTTGGTGATGTAACGGAAAAATCTGTCCCGAAAATGACGCTTGTTTCCGCACCGCAAAGCGGCGGCGCAATCAACACCCGCAGCTTTATTCCACACCGCTGCCACGCCAGCATTGGGGTCTTGGCCGCGATTAGCGTCGCCAGCGCCTGCACCCTGACCGATGGGCCAGCGGCGGCCCTGTGCCAGCCGCCAAAGGATGCTCGCTGGCAAATCGAACATCCCACTGGCCAAGTCGAAGTGCTGTTGCAAACAAATTCCTCTGGCCAGATCCAAGGCGCAGGCACGCTGCGCACCGCAAGAAAACTGTTCGCGGGCGAAGTTTTCGCGGCGGGCAGCCCATAGATAGACCGTCGCCAATGTGGCATTGGCTTTAGCCTTCACAGGCAAAACTGGGGGCGTCCCGCCATGCGCCTTGACAGTATCTACCACACAGCTGACTGACCACGCGCAGAGCGTTAGAAAACAATCCTGCACCAAATCCGCGCAATTCGCAGTTTGTGTTTAAAAAACCAACCCGTTCTTCCGTTGGTCATGATCCATCGTCGTTCAGACCAGCCAAAGTTCTAATCGGCCCCGTGCCAAATCGCGCGGCAGGGTGACTTGGCCATTCACAACTGGCAGCGCCTTGCCATTAAGCCAAGCCTTATCAACGATGTGGCCGCTGGAATTGGGGTTCAGAATGATGATATCACAGCGCCCCTTTCCATGGCCAAGACTGGCGTTCAATTCAGGCCAAGCCTTTGGAAAGCAGGGATTTAGATTGATATCTGGGCCAGCGCGCGATAGGCCCAGCAGGCCCTCGATCCCAGCGCGGTACATCCATGCGGCCGATCCTGTGTACCACGTCCAGCCCCCCCTACCTTCGTGCGGGGGGGCGGAGTAAACATCGGCGGCGATGACATAGGGTTCGACCTTATACTGCGCGACCGCGCCCTTGTTCAGCGCATGGTTGATCGGGTTGATCATGGCGAACAATGCATGCGCCCCGTCGCCATCGCCCAGCCGCGCCTTTGCCAAAATCGCCCATATCGCGGCATGGGTATACTGCCCCCCGTTTTCGCGCAACCCTGGCGGATAGCCTTTGATATAACCAGGGTCTTTCGGGGTTTGGTCAAAAGGCGGCGTGAACAAAAGCGCAAGCCCACTGTCTGGGCGGATCAAACGGGTAGAAAGCGACGCCATCGCTATCGCCGCACGTGCGGGATCGCCCGCACCCGACAGCACCGCCCAAGATTGCGCAAGGCTGTCGATTTGGCATTCCAGCGATGTGGATGACCCCAGCAAAGTTCCATCATCATAGGTGCCGCGCCGATACCACGCGCCATCCCACCCTTCGGTTTCAATCGCCTTTGTCACTTTGTCCGCATGGGCCCGCCACCGCGCGGCGCGGGCGGGATCGCGGGCCTGCACATGCGGGGCCATCGCGCGCAGTGTTGCAATCAGGAACCACCCCAGCCACACACTTGTGCCCCGCCCAGCCTCGCCCACGCGGTTCATGCCATCATTCCAATCGCCTGTGCCAATCAGCGGCAGGCCGTTGGCCCCCGTCAGCGCGATGGTCTGTTCAAGCGCCAGCGCGCAATGCTGATACAAACTGGCCGATTGATCAGACACTTGCGGCTGAAAGAAATCATCATCTGCGCCCGCCAGCAGGGCGGGGCCATCCAAGAACGGCAAGGTTTCGTCAAACACTGCGATGTCTCCCGACACCTGAACATAGTGCGCGGCGGCATAGGCCAGCCATACCCGATCATCCGAAATGCGCGTGCGCACGCCTTGGCCAGAATGGGGCAGCCACCAATGTTGCACATCGCCTTCGGGAAATTGCCGCGATGCTGCCCGCAAAAGATGCGCGCGGGCAAAATCGGGCCGCAGCGCGGTCAGCGCCATGCTATCTTGCAGCTGATCGCGAAATCCATATGCGCCGCTTGCCTGATAAAACCCCGCCCGCGCCCATATGCGGCAAGACAGGGTTTGATACAAAAGCCAGCCGTTCAGCATGATATCCATCGCGCGGTCAGGCGAGTAAACCTGCACCTCGCAGAGCAGGGCCGACCAATGCTGCGTCACCTCGGCCAGCATTGCATCTGGGCTGCGCGCGCGGGTGGCTTTGATCAGCGCCGCGGCTTCTGCAGCCGAGGCGGCCTGCCCCAACAGAAAATGCAAATCCACCGTCTCGCCCGGGGCCAGCACAATCCGCCGTTGCAGCGCAGCGCAGGTATCCAGCGCGGGGCCATGGCGGCCAGACAGCGCGGCATCGCCCAGCGCAGCAGGCGTAGCCATGGTGCCATTGCGGCCCAGAAATTCGGTTCGATCACAGGTCAGGCTTGCCGCGCCGCTGCCGAAATCGGCAAAGGCAACCCGCCCTGCAAAGGCCATTGCGCGTGGGTTATGTGCCAGAACCGCCCCCGTTTCGCCGTGAACTTCGGTCACGATCTTACCCGCCGTGGCGCTGCGCGAGGTTCCAAGAACCCATTCGGCATAACCTGTTATCGATAGCCGCCGCGTGCGGGACGACAGGTTGCGCAGCCGCAGGCGGGTCACCTTTACAGGCGCGTCAAGAGGCACGAATTGCAGCAGTTCCGCAGCAATTTCCTGGGCGGTGTGTTCAAAAATGGAATAGCCAAATCCGTGACGGCACAGGTATTGGCCGCGGCTGCGGACTGGCAATGCGGTGGGTGTCCATATTTGCTGGCTATCCAGATCGTGCAGGTACATCGCCTCGCCCGCAGGGTCGGATACGGGATCATTCGACCACGGCGTAAGCTGATTTTCGCGGCTATTTTCCGACCAAACCGCGCCCGATCCGTCCGCAGACACGCCGAAACCAAAGATAGGGTTGGCAATAACATTGATCCACGGAGCGGGTGTGGTTTCACCATTTTGCAGTAAGGTGACGTATTCGCGGCCATCGTCCGCAAAGCCCCCAAGACCATTAAAGAATTCAAGCGGCGGCAGCGCGGCAGCCTTTTGCTGCAACTCTTTCTCCACTGCGCGGGGCGGGGCGCTGGGCCCAAGCATCACTGGCACCGCAATCGGCAGTACATCCAACTGGTTGCCGATACTGCCGCGACTGGCGTTCAAGATCACATCCGCCGCCGCCGCCAGCATCGCCCGCGCATCTGGGGGCATCAGATCGCTGCGAAGGGTGTGAACCGCGCCTTGCGCCCCCGTTTGCGCCCCCATCTGCCGCGACGACCTTGGCCGTGCCTGTGCCGAACGAACAGCCGTCTCAATAGCAGACTGCAAATCTTGCACGTAAGACGTGGCGCGGTCATTTAAGATCACCAGATCGACTGCCAACTGACGCATCCGCCAAAAATCTTGCGCCGCAAGCACTTCGCGCAGGCGGGCGATATCTTCGGCGTCAGTGATGATGAACAGCACAATCGGCAAATCGCCCGAAATTCCCAAGGCCCACAGCCGCGATTGTGGGCCATCCCCCGCGATAATCCGTGCAGGGCTTGCCCGCAGACGGCAATCCTTGCGGATCAGCATCCCCGCAAGCCGCTGGAAATCCGTCGAATCGACGGGGGTAACGCTATGGTGGCGCAGTTGTACTTGGCTATACGTCCATGCCAGCGTCGCCGCCCGCCCAAAGGCCGATGCGTCGCGGTGCCGATCCACCATATCCAGCAAAATGCCAGAGGTTGGGGCCACCATCGTCCAAAACGTCACCCGCGCCCGCCCGCCTGCGGGAATACGGATACGGCGGCGCAGGCTGAATATCGGGTCAAGTACGGTGCCTGTGGTGCCAAACAAAGGGGCATTCGCCATGGCGGCAGACCCTATGGTTTGCCCGCGCCCGATAAAGCGCGCGCGGTCGGATTCGTGTTGCAGGGGGGCAGATTCCTCGCCCTCGACCACGGCGATATGTGCAGCCCAAACTTCAGGATCAGACGGCGCACGGCGGCGGCGCGTGGCGATCAGAACGCCCAATTCAGGCAGAAAATCGGTGACCACAAACAGCTTTGAAAACGCGGGATGCGACAGATCGGCGGCAGGCGGGGCCAGCACCAACTCTGCGTAAGAGGTTACATCCACCTCACGGCTATGCCGCCCCGTGTTAGTCAGTGTCACGCGCCTTGCTTCGGCGTCATCTTCGCCTG
>CAXNEP010000217.1:0-4729 GCA_964200865.1 Cypionkella sp.
AACGCAGGTATTTTTGGTCAAACTTCAGCATGGTTTTGGTGCCCCAGCCCTTGTTCCAAAACACAGGGGCCGCGCGGGTGAACTGATCGGTAATGGGCGCGCGCGACCAATCGCGCACGCCTGATGATCCAAAAATCCGCCACGTACACACCATCGCATGTGCGCCAATTTTCTCCAGATCATCGACCATCCCGTCCAGATGGTGCGAGGGGTGGTTGATGCACATAAACTCATCCGCATCTAAAACCAGCAGCCATGTGCTGCCCTGCACCAACTCCTCATCCGCGGCCAGTTTCAGCATGGATGGGTGCGGCTTCATCCCTTCGGGGATGGTGTTTTCGCGGTGGTATACGCCGATGTCTAGGGTTTCCAGATGCTTCAGAATTGTATCCGTGCCATCCGAACAATCGTTGGTGTACACCATCACATCGGTGAACCCCACCGCCAGATGATGCGCCACCCATTCCACCACATAGGGGCCTTCGTCCTTCATCGTGGACAGCGCCATAAGCGATCCATGGCGCGAGGTTTGGCGTTTAAACTCCACTTTACAGCTCTAGCCCTATTGCTCTAACGCAGCCGTCGGGTCGATCGACAACTGCTGGCACATCCGCGCAATATAGCTGCCCGCAAGCGGCGGGTTTTTACGCCACCACGGGCGCGAGGCGTTGGTGTAAATATGCACCGACAGGGTGTTTTCGGTGAAGTGTTTTTCAACCTGTGAATAGGGGTCATAGAACACATCGTTCAGCTGAAACGGCACAGGGTATAGGGTATCTGCACCCATCGCCTTATCAATATCGCCCGTTTTGCCCGCAAAATAGGTAAAGGCCTGCGGGCCAAATGCGGTGCGTTCGGTTTGATAAATCCGCACGGGTTTGGGGATGCTGCGATCCAGCTTATCCATTTTCTTGCGCTGCTTTGGCCCCCACCATGCGGGGTAGTCGGGCAGATTGTCATAGTAATCCAGCAGCGCATCCATCAGCGCGCCTGTTTGCGGAATAGCAACCACCCCGCAATTGAGCGCGCCGCGCATCCCGTGGCCTGCATAGATATGCGCCTGATTATCGGGGAAAGGGCGATAGCAAAACGCATCGCAGTCAATCCAAATCGCATCCGTCTTTTGGATCATCTTATAGCGAAACACGTTCGAAAGGAACGAGGCGGATGTTTCCTCAACAATGCGCCGATCAATGTCCATAATCTCGGACGCTGGCCGCACCACCACGCCTTCGGGCACGCCCCGCACATTATCGGTGCAATACAGCGTCACAGGATGGCCATGCACCAAATGCGATTTCAGGCACAGCTGATTGACATAGTGCAGGCTCTCGCCAATCCACAAACTAGCAACGGGGCGGCGGTTTAGGGGTGTGTTCATCCTGCAAATCCGTTTTCACTGCTTTTGCCGCACATTAGCGGGCGCGCGCCGCGCCGTCACTATCCTAAATTTGGAAACAATAAGGTTAATCGCTCCAATTTTCTGCACTTGCGAAAGCTTTCCTTGACAAAACCCCCGTTCAGGCGCATCTGCACAGCTATCGGAGCGCCCGTGCCGCGTGCGCATGTGCCATTCAATGGCAAAAGCAGGCCCCGAGAAACTGGTTCCCACCGCACGCAGGGGTTCCGCGCCTTTCACGGTTTTGCGCATTGGCGCAGGGCGAGGGGGCGGCGCAACACCTGAATGGCCTTTTGGGGCCTAGGGCGCACCCGCGCCCAGAAAGTTATTTATGACCACTTTTGCTGATTTGGGGCTGTCCCCCTCCATTCTAAAGACCCTCGAAAAAACCACGCTGAAAATGCCAACCCCGATCCAGATCGAGGCGATCCCCCATATCATGGCGGGGCGCGATTTGATGGGGCTGGCGCAAACGGGCACGGGCAAAACCGCCGCGTTCGGCCTGCCGCTGCTGCACCGCATCCTTGATCTGGGCCACCCCCCTGCCCCCAAAACCGTGCGCGCGCTCATCCTTGCGCCCACGCGCGAACTGGTATCCCAAATCGCCGATAACCTAGAGGTGTTTACCAAAGGCACCGCCGTAAAAATCGCCATGGTTGTGGGCGGGGCCAGCCTGTTCAAACAGGCCGAAAAGCTAAAGCGCGGCGCAGATGTGCTGGTCGCCACCCCCGGCCGCTTGATCGACTTGATCGAGCGCGGCGATGTCACCCTATCGGCCACGGGTTACCTTGTGCTGGACGAGGCCGATCATATGCTGGACATGGGCTTTATCCATTCCTTGCGCAAAATCGCCAAGCATATCCCGCTAAAGCGCCAAACCATGCTGTTTTCGGCCACCATGCCCAAGGATATTGCCGAACTCGCCGATACCTATCTGAACAACCCCGTCAAGGTGCAGGTGGCCCCGCCCGGCAAACCTGTCGAGCGTATTGTGCAAGGCGTGCATTACATCCCGAACGGCGATAAGGCCAATATGCTGCGCGAGTATCTGAACAAACATCCGGGCGAACAGGCGTTGGTGTTTGGCCGCACCAAGCACGGGTCGGAAAAGCTGATGAAACTGCTGGTGACTTGGGGCTTTAAGGCGGGTTCCATCCACGGCAACAAAAGCCAAAACCAGCGCGACCGCACGCTGACCGAATTTCGCAATGCCGAATTAGACGTGCTGGTGGCAACCGATGTGGCCGCGCGCGGCATTGATATTCCGGGTGTGCGCTATGTGTACAATTTTGAGATGCCCAATGTGCCTGAAAACTATGTTCACCGCATTGGCCGCACGGCCCGCGCTGGCAAAGAAGGCACAGCGATTTCCTTCTGCGCGCCCGCCGAAATGGGCGAATTGCAGGCCGTTGAAAAGCTGCTGAAAAAGGCGATCCCAACCTTGGGCGGCGCGCCGTGGTCGGCAGATATGGTTGCTGCAGCGCCCAAGCCTGGCCAAAACCGTGGCCAACGCCCTGGCGCGCGCCCCGGCGGGCAAAAGGCGGGCAGCAAACCCGTGCAGCGCGCAGCGCCCGGTAAACCTGGGGCTGGCAAGCCCGCAGCTAAACCCCAATCCGCCAAACCCATGGGCGGCAGCTTTGCGCCGCGCCGCGATGGGGCACCTGCTGGGGCGGGCAAGCCGCGCAGTGCAGGCCAAGGTGGGGCCAGCCAAGGCGGGGCAGGCCAAGGCCGCCGCCAAAGCTAAGGCGCAGTGAACGGCGACAACATCGGGCGGGGCCTTATGCCTCGCCCTTTTTCATACCTCGCCCTCTTTCATTCCTCGCCCTTTTTCATACCTCGCTCGTATCTTTTTCCAGATGCAGCTTCATATCCAGCAGCACCTGCTGAATGGCCAGCGTCTCGCGCAGCATCCGCTTTGCCTCGTTGATGGAAATTTTCCCGTCTGAAATGGCGGTGTTATATTCGGCCATCAACTGCGCAAACCGCTGGGCCAAAACCACAACGTCTTGGTTTACGTTTTTGCTTTCGGCGTTGCGTTTATCGGAATCATAGGCCAGCGTAATGCCGCGCAATTCGGCCAGCGCGGTTGTCACATAAGGATGGCGCGCGGCAGATTCCAACTGCGCCACCACATCAATGGGCATGAATCGGTCATCGTGGCCGTCTTGGTCTGAATAATAGCGCCCCAAGGTCGCTTTGGATTTGCCCGTCAACTTGCAGGCCGCTTCGATGCCCACATCTTTGACCAAAGCTTCGCTGTGTTTTTTCAGATAAGATTCAACGCTCATTGCCGCCCCGACCCCAGTGTTCCCTTTGCCAAAAACTTGGCTGCACATGCGTGGGAAAACCACCCCGATTTTCCCCTTCCGCTGCGGCGCGTAGATTGGCATTTGCACGGCCAAGGGTCAATGCGCGCTGCGTGACCTTGGTTTATGTAGGCCAGTGTTCGGGCAAGTGGCGGCTGCACGGTTTTTTCGGCCCTTGGCGCGGGGCAGGTTTTGGTGATGGCAGCACCCCTTTATCCCAAGCCCAGCTTTTGCTAAACCGCAGCCATCATGGCAAAACTGTATTTCAACTACTCCACAATGAACGCAGGCAAATCGACCCTGCTGCTGCAAGCCGCGCATAACTACCGCGAAGGTGGGATGCACACCTATCTGATCACCGCGCAGCTGGACAACCGCGCAGGCAGCGGCAAAATCGCCAGCCGCATTGGTATTGGCGAAGACGCCGATACCTTTGGCCCTGCCGAGGATATGTTCGCCAAAATCGCCGCCCGCCAATCTCTTGGCCCCATCGCCTGCGTGTTCATCGACGAGGCGCAGTTTTTGACCAAACCGCAGGTCTGGCAATTGGCGCGCGCCGTCGATGATTTGGGCGTGCCCGTGATGGCCTACGGCCTTCGCGTGGATTTTCAGGGTAATCTTTTTCCGGGGTCAGCCGCGCTGCTGGCTTGGGCGGATGAGATGCGCGAAGTGCGCACGATATGCCATTGCGGTAAAAAGGCCACCATGGTTATTCGGCGCGGCCCCGATGGGCGCGCATTGAAGGATGGCGAGCAGGTTCAAATCGGCGGCAACGAAACCTATGTCAGTCTGTGCCGCCGCCATTGGCGCGCCGAGGTAGGGCAGTAGTTACCGCTGCGGCTCAATGTTTTGCGGGGCCAGCGCAATCAGCGCCCCCGCCACTGCAATCAGCGCCATGCCCGACAGGGCAACCCAGCCCAGCGCCTGCGCCCACAAAACATAGGCCCAAATCGCCGATGCGGGCAGGATCAGATATTCCAGCACCGATGCTTTGCCCACTGCCGTCAACTGATAGGCGCGAATA
>CAXNEP010000218.1:0-4706 GCA_964200865.1 Cypionkella sp.
GTCGCGATCCTCGTCGTCTTTGTCGTCGTCGCTATTGTCGTTATCATTGTCGTCGCGATCATTGTCGTCGTCTGCATCGTCATCACTATCGTCATCGTCGCGATCGTCGTCAGTGTCGTCGCTGCCCGATGACCCAGATCCGCCCGAACCAGCAGATCCAGAGCCAGACGACCCTGTCGATCCGCCAGAGCCCGCCGATCCGCCAGAACCAGACCCAGACCCAGACGATCCGCCGCCAGACCCATTAGATTTGCCAGAGCTCCCGCCGCTTGATCTGTTCTGATCAGCCAGATTTGCCAAGAGCAAAACATCGCGCAATACTTCGCCCGTACGCGGGTTTAAAACGATTTCGCGCTGCCCCTGCGCGCCGTCTGCCACAATCCGAATGCGGCCAAGCAGCGTTGTCGTGACCGTAATCCGTTCATACCCGTCTTGGCGCAATTGCGCCAAAATCGCCTGCTCGTAATTTTGTGCAAACAAAGGCGCGGCCTGTAAGGCTAGGCCCACCGCAAAAATGGCTGCAAAAGCGTTTTTCATACTTGCCCTCTGGGACAGATGTTGGGTGCACATTTATGCAAAACAGACCCGGTGGCAAGGGCCACGGGTCTGCTAGCAATTAGATTAAAACTGATCAGTCGTCCGAGTCCTTGCTGTCATCTTCGTCATCCTTTTCATCCTCGTCATCATCGTCGTCTTTGTCATCGCCGTCATCGTCGCTGTCGTCATCGCCGTCGTCATCGCGGTCGTCATCCGAGTCATCCGAGTCATCCGACCTACCCGAGTTATCACTGTCATCATCGCTATCATCATCACTGTCGTCATCACTGTCGTCATCACTGTCGTCATCGCTGTCGTCATCGCCAACACGAACAAAGTCGCGGCCAACATCACGCACGCGCGGGCCTTGGTTCGGGTTTGCAAGGGTGCCAACGGCTTCGCTTTCCTGCTTCAGAATCGTGCCCGTGGCCGCGTCATAGATGACTTCGACCTTTTGGCCGTCCTTATAGGCTTCGATTTTGATCTGGGTCAGGCCCGAGCGAACCGAAATATTGCTGTAGCCTTCCGATTGGTACTTTGCGGCCAACTCGTTGGCGCTCAACGCGTGGGCCATATGCGCGGTCAGAAAAAAGGCCGTGGCAAGCATCAGATTGCGTTTTATTGTCATGGTCTATCCTTTCAGGGTGTTGGGTCTAACATGTTTAAATGGTCGCTTCCGTGGTGCGCCGTTCGTGGCCTGCTGTGGTTGCGATGAGGTAACCAAGCCCCAGATTTTCGCCCGCCGCTATTGAACCCAGGTTTATTTCACCACCCCTATACAAAAGGTTTGCGGCCCTAAACCAAAGTTTATGGCGCAGTTTGGTGCTCTTTGGCGCCTGCCTTGCATGCAATCTAAAGTAGTTATACACTGCTATTTTCGCGCTTAAGTTTAATTTTGGCCAAATTCTGTGCGATCATGCATCCAAGACCTTCTAAGCTTTATCCCAAGACTCATTGCGTGCGACGGGCCCGCTCGTGGCCTTGCCGCTTTCAAAAGGATCGCAAGATGCAACAGATGAACATGTATCAGCCGCCCATCGAGAATGACACGCAAGACGATAGTATTGGCAATGCCTGCCCAATTTCGGGTACGACTGACGGCGCGGCACAGCCCATCAAGGTGCCCCGCGGCAAAGGAATGTTTTCGCTGCAACCGTCTTTGCACCCAATGTCCGAGGCCGAATCATTCCTGTGTCAAATGGCGACCGAGATGGGCGGCGCAACAGATTTGGCAAAGCGTTTGGATCAACTGCGCTGCGCCTTTGCCCGCACAGGCACTTGGCAGCCCAGCGCAGACGAGCTGACCTTTGGGGCGCGGTTGGCGTGGCGCAATTCGGTGCGCTGCGTGGGGCGTATGTTTTGGCCCTCGCTGAAAGTTTTCGATGCCCGCGCAGCGCGAACGACGGGCGAAATGTTTGCCGCGATTCTCGATCATATCGATTGGGCCACAAATGGGGGTGACATCCGCCCTGCGATCACTGTTTTTAGGTCGGATGGCCCCAAAATGCGCATCCTGAACGGCCAACTGATTCTGTTTGCAGGCTATGTCCAAGCGGGTGGCAGTGTGCTGGGTGATCCGCGCAACATTTCCCTGACAAGGTTGGCTCAAAAACTTGGCTGGTCGGGCGCAGGCACCCCATTTGACGTGCTGCCCTTGGTCTTGCGCATTGGTGATGCGCCGCCACAGCTTTATGAAATACCGCATGCGAAAATTCTGCAGGTCAAAATCCGTCATCCCGAATGCGCTGGTGTGGCGGCGCTTGGCCTGCAATGGTTTGCCCTTCCCGCTGTGGCCAGCATGGCGCTGGATATGGGCGGGGTTCAATTTACCGCAGCCCCGTCCAGCGGGGTCTACCAAGGCACTGAAATTGGCAGCTTTAACTTGGGCGATCCGCAGCGATATAATGCATTGCCCGAAGTGGCCGCAGCTTTGGGGCTGGATACAGGCCACAAAAACCCGCTTTGGCGCGATCAAGCCTTGGTCGAATTGAACCGTGCTGTGCTGCATTCCTTTGCCGCTGATGGGGTGCGGATCATGGATCACCATGCTTTGTCGGGCAGCTTTGACAAGTTTTGCACCCGCGAGGCGGCACAGGGGCGCAAGGTTTACGGCGACTGGTCATGGATCACCCCCCCGATGTCATCGAACATATCGTGGATTTGGCACAGCAAAACCTTTGAAAAACAGGTGCTAAAGCCAAACTACTTTTATCAAGATATGCCGCAGGATCTGGCGTATTTGGCCCAAGGGTAAGTCATAAAGACAAAAGGCGCGCCAAACGGCGCGCCTTCTAAACCCGAAAACTCCGCAAAATCAGTCGCAATACAGTTTGTAAAACGCCTGATATGTTTCACCACCGTCCAGCAAAACAGCGCATTGCGCAGCAACTGCAACCTTGTCATGCACATTGATGCCAAGCGTTGGGTCAAACCTTTCCGACGCCGCCAGAATAGGTGCAGAATCTTCCTGCGCGGACGCTGTAGGCGCCACGCCGCTTTGCAGTGCAACGTCCAGATCTTCTTGCGCTACCGGCACTTCGTCGCGCTGGACTTCCCCACTTTCAGCGGAAAACTCCGCATAAATCGGCTCTTCACCATCAGCACCGCCGCCAGCGCCACCACCACCACCATTTGCGGTCGCCCAGGTATCTTCAACCTCGGCGACATCATATTCTTCGACTGCGGCTGCGCCGCTATCTTGCAAGACATCGCTGTTTGCATCGGCAATATCTGTGCCGCTTTCATCAACAGCTTGATCATGACTGCCGTCATCGCCAGCAAATTCTTCGTTATTCTCGCCCGCAGTAATCTCTTCCAACTGCACATAGATTTCTGCGGCGTCGCCCTCGTCGCCCAATTCACTGGCTGCAAGCTGGGTTTCCGCAGCCGCAAGGTTTGGAAGCGCAAGCGCGAACACTGCCGCCGCGAAGATTCCGTTTCTTTTTATTTCACTCATTTTCGCCTTAACTCCATCTTATGGATACGTGGACTAAGCGAAAGTATACAATAATTACAGTTTCATATCAAATCCTAAATGTTTGGCCACGGTGAAGATATCTTTATCCCCGCGCCCACACATGTTCATCACAATAATATGGTCGCGCGGCAGGCTTGGGGCGATTTTCATCACATGGGCCAGCGCATGGGATGGTTCCAGCGCGGGAATGATCCCTTCCAATTTGCACGACAGCTGAAATGCCTCCAGCGCCTCGGCATCGGTGATGCTGACATACTTTGCGCGGCCCATATCGTGCAGCCACGAATGTTCGGGGCCAATACCTGGGTAATCTAGGCCCGCCGAAATGGAAAACCCTTCCAAAATCTGCCCATCAGTGTCTTGCAACAAATAGGTGCGGTTGCCATGCAAAACGCCTGGGCGTCCGCCCGTTAGGCTGGCGCAATGCTGCATGCGGTCGTCCACGCCTTTACCGCCTGCTTCCACACCAATGATGTTCACCGATGGATCGTCTAGGAACGGGTAGAATAACCCCATCGCATTGCTACCACCGCCAATCGCCGCGATGATGGTGTCGGGCAAGCGACCTGCGCCTTCTTGTTCTTCAAGCTGCCAGCGCACCTCTTTGCCAATGATCGATTGGAAATCGCGCACCATCGCAGGATAGGGATGCGGGCCTGCGACTGTGCCAATGCAATAGAAGGTGTCGCGCACATTGGTCACCCAATCGCGCAGCGCATCATTCATCGCGTCTTTCAGTGTGCCACGGCCAGATGTCACGGGAATAACTTCGGCCCCAAGCAGCTTCATGCGAAAGACATTGGGGGCTTGGCGTTCGACATCATGCGCGCCCATGTACACCACGCATTGCAGGCCAAACTTGGCGCAAACTGTGGCGGTTGCCACGCCGTGCTGCCCTGCCCCCGTTTCGGCGATGATCCGCGTCTTACCCATGCGGCGCGCCAAAATGATCTGGCCCAGAACGTTGTTGATCTTATGCGCGCCCGTGTGGTTCAACTCGTCGCGCTTCATGTAAATCTTCGCGCCGCCCAAATGATTGGTCAGCCTTTCGGCGAAATACAGTGGCGAGGGGCGACCCACATAATGCTTCCACAGCCAATCCATTTCGGCCCAAAACGTCGGGTCGGTTTTGGCAAATTCGTAACGCTCTTCCAGATCAAGGATCAGCGGCATCAAAGTTTCGGACACAAAC
>CAXNEP010000219.1:0-4705 GCA_964200865.1 Cypionkella sp.
GCTCATGATCTGCCTCGCGCTTGGGGGGAATCGTTGCGGCTGACTAGCGCATGGGGGCGCAATTGAAAAGGCGCAAGGGGCATCTTGACCAAGCCCCCGCTTAGCCTTACTCAAACCGCGTAGGCGCTTCTTCGGGGGCCTGTAGCTCAATTGGTTAGAGCAGGGCGCTCATAACGCCTTGGTTGGGGGTTCGAGTCCCTCCGGGCCTACCAAATTTCGTAATGAAATCAAAGGATACTTATGTCAGATGGTATCGATGGGTTCCAACCCATGCGTAACACTTAGTTCAAGGCAGGCGGCCTTGCGCCAACCTTAACCGCGTTCAACAGCGCGGCTTGGGCTGAATTCACATTGCTTTGCGCCCCCGTCGTCTTCATCATTACCCTTGGCATCAGCCATGCAAAATTGGAAGCATCGGTAATCTGATCTTTATCAGCCTACGAAGGACGACATTTCATGATGATAAACATGCCTGAAGGCGCAACTGAGATTATCGATCTTTGGCCGCACGGCGCGCCAGATGGGTTCGTAAACAACCGCCGCGAGGTGATCTTTGATAATCCCAATCCGCACGTGCCAGAGCGGTGGATCCGCAACGTCACGCGCGCGCGGCTAACGCGGTTCCCTGCGCAGGCAAAGGATCGTGGTCTTTCTATGCTTGTGGTTCCGGGGGGCGCATTCCATTTCGTGTCCATCGACAATGAAGGCTATGATGTGGCGCTGGCGCTGGCGTTGCGGGGGATAGAGGCCTTCGTATTGACCTATCGCGTCTCGCCAATGCCAGAGGATGACGCGGACATCCCGACATTTATGCAAGAATTGGATCAGCGGTTGGTGCGGGCGCTGCCTGGACAGCCCACCCCGCCCAGTGGATCAGCCGAGATTTCTGCGGGCCGTGCGCTTGCCGAGGCGGATGGTCGGCAGGCGATGCGTACCATCCGCGCCCAAGCGGCGCGCTTTGGGATTGATCCAGCGCGGCTTGGCGTTATGGGTTTTTCCGCGGGCGGTGGTGTCGCGGTGGATCTTGCCCTTGCGGCCCCAGCAGAGTGCCGCCCCGCCTTTGCCGTGCCAGTCTATCCCGCATGGCGCGCCGCGCCCGCGCCCATCATCCCAGCGGGCTGCCCGCCCCTTTGCCTGATTGCGGCGGCGGATGATGAGATTGTTGCGCCGTTTTCAACGGCAGCACTGGCGCAAATGGCGCATGCTGCGGGGGTTCGGGTCGCCTGCCACATTTATGGCGATGGCGGACATGGATTTGGCATCAGGCGGCAGCAGAAATTGTCGGATCGCTGGTTCCATGATGTGATGGATTGGCTTGATGTGACGCTGCCATAGCAGCGAACGATTTAACCCAAGCTGGCATAGCGAACGATGGTGATGTTTAGGGATTGAACCGTTTCGGGTTTGCTTGTCTTGGTTTTGCTGACAGGCGGCAGGGATTGCGCTCGCTCAGACGACTGCCTTTTCATCTGATCCACCCCAAGGCCAGAAATATATCCGCGACAGCCCTATGCCTTCCACTGTTTTCAAAAGCGCGAGGGTTGCCCCCCGCGCTTTGTTACTCACTCAACCCAGCCGTTACGCCAGATCATACCGATCTGCGTTCATAACCTTGACCCAAGCGGCCACAAAATCGGCCACCAGCTTTTCGCCCGCATCGTTCTGGGCGTAGACCTCGGCTATGGCGCGCAGCATCGAGTTGCTACCGAACACCAAATCGGCGCGGGTGGCGGTGAACTTCACATCCCCTGTCGCGCGGTCGACGATGTTATAGCTGTTGCGGCCTGTTGGCTGCCATTTGTAGGCCATATCGGTTAGGGTGACGAAGAAATCATTCGTCAATGCGCCCACGCGGGCGGTGAACACCCCGTGTTTGCTCCCCCCATGGTTTGCGCCGATCACACGCATCCCGCCCAGCAGCACGGCCATTTCGGGCGCGGTTAGGCCCATCAATTGCGCGCGGTCTAGCAGCATTTCTTCAGCCGAAACGGCATAGGCCTTCTTCTCCCAATTGCGGAAACCGTCTGCGACGGGCTCCAAATACTGGAAGCTATCGGCATCGGTCGCCGCTTGGGCAGCATCACCGCGGCCCGCTGCGAAAGGCACGCTTACATCAACGCCCGCTGCTTTGGCCGCTTGCTCAACACCGACATTCCCCGCCAGCACGATCATATCGGCGACCGAGGCACCCACGCTGGCCGCGATGGGTTCCAGCGCCGCCAGAACGCGGGCAAGGCGGGCAGGCTCGTTGCCTTCCCAATCTTTTTGCGGGGCAAGGCGGATGCGCGCGCCATTCGCCCCGCCGCGATAGTCAGACTGGCGGAAGGTGCGCGCGCTGTCCCATGCTGTGGCGACCATATCGGCCACGCTTAGGCCCCCTGCCGCGATTTTAGCCTTTGCCGCCGCCACGTCATAGCTGGCGTTGCCCGCTGGCACGTTATCTTGCCAGATCAGCAGTTCTTTTGGCGCATCAGGGCCGATATAGCGCGCCTGCGGGCCCATATCGCGGTGGGTGAGTTTAAACCAAGCCCGCGCAAAGGCATCGTCGAACGCGGCGGGGTTTGCCATAAATTTCTCGCAAATCGCGCGGTAGATAGGGTCAACCTTCATCGCCATATCGGCATCGGTCATCAGCGGCATCGTCTTCTTCGATGGGTCTTCGACATCGGCAGGCATATCTTCGGGTTTGATCCCAATCGGCTGCCACTGCTGCGCGCCAGCGGGGGAATGTGTCAACTCCCACTCATAGCCAAACAGCATTTTGAAATAGCCCATGTCCCATGTGGTGGGGTGGGTAGTCCATGCGCCTTCAATCCCCGACGTGACGGTATCGCGGCCCACATCGCGGGTGGTGTGGTTAATCCAGCCAAGACCGCCCTCGGCCATATCCGCGCCTTCGGGTGCAGGGCCAAGGTTGGCCGCATTGCCGTTACCATGCGCCTTGCCAACCGTGTGGCCGCCAGCGGCCAGCGCCACGGTTTCTTCATCGTTCATCGCCATGCGGGCAAAGGTTTCGCGGATATGCAGCGCGGTGCGGGCGGGGTCTGGGTTGCCATTCACGCCTTCAGGGTTGACGTAAATCAGCCCCATATGCACGGCGGCAAGCGGGTTTTCCAGCGTGCTGGCATCGTTCAAATCGCCATAGCGGTTTTCCGATGGGGCCAGCCATTCGGTTTCCGATCCCCAATAAACATCCTTTTCAGGGGCCCAAATATCATCGCGGCCCAGCGCAAAGCCGAATGTTTTCAGCCCCATGCTTTCATAGGCAACCGTGCCCGCCAGAATAATCAAATCGGCCCACGAGATTTTGTTGCCATATTTCTGCTTGATCGGCCACAGCAGGCGGCGGGCTTTGTCGAGGTTGGCGTTATCGGGCCAGCTGTTCAGGGGGGCAAAGCGGATATTGCCATGCCCTGCCCCGCCGCGCCCGTCTTGCACGCGGTACGACCCTGCCGAATGCCATGCCATGCGGATCATCAAACCGCCGTAGTGGCCCCAATCGGCAGGCCACCATGGCTGGCTGTCGGTCATCAAGGCATGAACATCGGCCTTCAGCGCGGCGTAATCCAGCCCCTGCACCGCAGCGCGATAATCAAACCCTGCCAAAGGGTTAGACTTGGCATCATGCTGGTGCAAAATGTCCAAGTTCAGCGTTTTGGGCCACCACGCCTGTACGGCGTTTTTCGTTTGGGTGTTGCCGCCATGGGCCACGGGGCATGTGCCTGCGGGAATGTCGCGTCCGTCCATCTGTCGCTCTCCATTTCATAGGGTATCGGGGCAAAGCTGTGCTTTAGCTTAATTTAGCGCGGCATTATCACCTTTCCACGAATAAGATAAGTTGAATTAACTGATAGTCTTGATAAGCTGTCCTTATGAAGAACATCACCCTGCGTCAGCTACAGTATTTCGACACTTTGGCCACCGCCCTGCATTTTGGCCGCGCGGCGGATATCTGCGCCATCTCGCAACCCGCCCTATCGATGCAGATCAAAGAGCTAGAGGCGCAGGCAGGCGCGCCCCTGTTTGAACGCAGCCCCAAGGGTTTGCAACTTACCCCCTTTGGGGCCGAATTTGCCACCCGCGCACGCGCTATCCTGCGCGAGGTGGCCGCCTTGGGCGATTTTGTGCGCGCCCAAACGGGCGATGGGCTGGCAGGAAAGGTATCGCTGGGCGTGATCCCTACTATCGCGCCCTATTTCCTGCCGCAGATGATGGCTGCGCTAAGCGCATCTTTTCCCGCGCTGGATTTGCGCCTGCGCGAGGCGATGACGCATACGCTGCTGGCCGAACTGGGCGAGGGACGCTTAGATTGCGCGATCCTTGCCCTGCCGCTTGCCGCGCCGCAATTGGCGCAAACGCCCTTGTTTGCAGAAGATTTCGTTCTGGTGCGCCCCGCCGCAGACGCCGCCCGCCCTGTGCCCGATGCGCAAGGCCTGCGCGAGATGCGGCTTTTGCTGCTGGAAGAGGGGCACTGCTTTCGCGATCAGGCGCTGGCCTTTTGTGCGATGCCCGCAAATGCCCGCCCCAATAATCGCCCGCGCGAGGTGATGGATGGATCGGCCCTGACCACACTTGTGCAGATGGTCGCGGCCGGCATGGGGGTCACGCTGATCCCTGATATGGCGGTGGCGGTTGAAACCCGCGCGGCGCAGGTCTGTATCCAACGCTTTCCCGCCCCCGCGCCGCAGCGCCAAATCGGCATGGT
>CAXNEP010000220.1:0-4702 GCA_964200865.1 Cypionkella sp.
TTACTCCGAATGGGATGAAAAACCTTTAGATGCGGCCTGAATCGAACACCGCTTATCAAGCCGCGCGATTGCCATGCGGGGGCGCGCGCAGCCCCTATGTTATGCGCGCCTGCGTCTTGCCTAACGTGCCCGCGCGTCAAAGCCCTAGCCGTAGGAGTGGTGCTTCCGACCCCCCCCTAGGCCCGCGCAAAAGCGCAAAAGGCCGCGCACCGGCAGATCGGCCGTTCAGATCAGCCGCAGTTCTAATCTGCCACGCGCCAAATCGCGCGCGAGTGTGACTTTGCCATCCAAGACTGGCAGCGCCTTGCCGTTCAGCCAAGCACAATCAACGACATGGCCGCTGTTATTTGGGTTCAAAATGACAATGTCGCAGCGGCCCTTTCCGTGGCCAAGGCTAGCGGTCAATTCAGGCCAATCCTTTGGAAAGCAGGGGTTTAGAATGATATCTGGGCCAATGCGCGACAGGCCAAGCAGCCCCTCGATCCCTGCGCGGTACATCCACGCGGCAGAGCCTGTGTACCACGTCCAGCCCCCCCTGCCTTCGTGCGGGGGGGTGGAATAGACATCAGCGGCGATGACATAGGGTTCGACCTTGTAGCGCGCCACCGCCTCCCGTGTCAGCGCATGGTTGATCGGGTTGATCATGGCGAACAAGGCGTGTGCGCCATCGCCATCCCCCAGCCGCGCCTTTGCTAAAATCGCCCATATCGCGGCGTGGGAATACTGCCCGCCATTTTCGCGCAGGCCAGGCGGGTAGCCTTTGATATAACCTGGGTCTTTCGCGGTGCGGTCAAAAGGCGGCGTGAACAAAAGCGCAAGTCCGCTGTCTGGACGGATCAAACGGGCGGAAAAGGACGCCATTGCCTGCACCGCACGCGCAGGATCTGCCGCGCCCGACAGCACCGCCCAAGATTGTGCAAGGCTGTCGATCTGGCATTCCACCGATGTGGCCGACCCCAGCAAAGTGCCATCATCATAGGTGCCGCGCCGATACCATGCGCCATCCCAACCTTCGCTTTCGATGGCCTGTGTCGCTTTGTCGGCATGAGCCCGCCAAAGCGCGGCGCGGGCGGGATCGCGGGCCTGCATATGCGGGGCCATCGCGCGCAGTGTTGTAATCAGGAACCAGCCCAGCCAAACACTTGTGCCCAGCCCAGCCTCGCCAACGCGGTTCATGCCATCATTCCAATCGCCCGTACCAATCAGCGGCAGGCCGTTGGCCCCCGTCAGCGCGATGGTCTGTTCAAGTGCCAGCGCGCAATGGTCAAACAAGCTGGCAGATTGCTCGGACACTTGCGGCTGAAAGAAATCATCATGTGCGCCCGCCAGCAGCGCGGGGCCTTCCAGAAACGCCAAAGCCTCGTCAAACACTGCCAGATCGCCCGACACCTGAACGTATTGCGCGGCGGCATAGGCCAGCCAGACCCGATCATCTGAAATCCGCGTGCGCACGCCCTGGCCAGAATGGGGCAGCCACCAATGTTGCACATCGCCTTCGGGAAACTGCCGCGATGCTGCCCGCAAAAGATGCGCGCGGGCAAAATCTGGGCGCAGCGCGGTCAGTGCCATGCTATCTTGCAACTGATCGCGAAAGCCGTAGGCGCCGCTGGCTTGATAGAACCCCGCCCGCGCCCAAATGCGGCAGGACAAAGTTTGATACAAAAGCCAGCCGTTCAGCATGATATCCATCGCGCGGTCGGGCGAGTAAACCTGCACCTCGCAGAGCAGGTCTGACCAATGCTGCGTCACCTCGGCCAGCATCACATCTGGGCTGCGGGCGCGGGTGGATAGGATCAGCGCCGCCGCTTCTGTCGCCGATGCCGCCTGCCCCAGCAGGAAATGCAGATCCACCGTCTCGCCCGGGGCCAGCACGATTCGCCGTTGCAGCGCTGCGCAGGCATCCAGCGCGGGGCCATGGCGGCCAGACAGCGCGGCATCGGACAGCGCGGCGGGCGCAGTCATAGTGCCATTGCGGCCCAGAAATTCGGTTCGATCACAGGTCAGGCTTGTGACGCCGTGGCCGAAATCGGCAAAGGCAACCCGCCCTGCAAAGGCCATCGCACGCGGTTTCTGCGCCAAAATCGCCCCTGTTTCGCCATGAACTTCGGTAACGATCCTGCCCGCCGTTGCGCTGCGCGAGGTGCCAAGCACCCATTCGGCATAGCCAGTCACTGACAGCCGCCGCGTGCGGCCAGACAGGTTGCGCAGACGCAGGCGGGTCACTTTCACGGGCGCATCTAGCGCCACGAATTGCAGCAATTCCGCAGAAATTTCATGGGCCGTATGTTCAAAGACAGAATAGCCAAATCCGTGACGGCACAGGTATTGGCCGCGACTGCGGATCGGCAAGGCGGTCGGTGTCCATATTTGCTGCGTATCCATATCGTGCAGATACATTGCCTCGCCCGCGGGGTCGGTTACGGGATCATTCGACCATGGGGTCAGTTGATTTTCGCGGCTGTTTTCCGACCAGACCGCACCCGATCCGTCAGCAGATGCGCCAAAGCCAAAAGTCGGGTTTGCGATAACATTGATCCACGGCGCAGGGGTGGTTTCGCCATTTTGCAGCACGATGACATATTCGCGGCCATCCTGTGCAAAGCCGCCTAGACCATTAAAGAATTCAAACGGCGGCTCTGCGGTAACAGCGTACGGCGTGTGCTTTGCCTCTGGGCGGGGCGGCGCGTTGGGCTCAGGCTTGACGGGCGGCAGCATCATTGGCCCAAGCTTGATGGGCGGCAGCATCATTGGCGCTACAATCGGCAGCACATCCAACTGGTTGCCGATACTGCCGCGACTGGCGTTCAAGATAACATCCGCTGCCGCCACCAGCATCGCTCGCGCATCTGGCGGCATCAGATCGCTGCGAAGGGCGTGCACCGCGCCTTGCGTGCCCGTTTGCGCACCCGTTTGCCGCGATGACCTTGGCCGTGCCTGTGCCGAACGGACAGCCGTCTCAATCGCTGACTGCAGGTCTTGCACATAGGACGTGGCGCGATCATTGAGGATTACAAGATCGACGGCCAATTGCCGCATCCGCCAGAAATCCTGCGCCGCCAGCACCTCGCGCAGGCGCGCGATATCTTCGACGTCAGTGATGATGAACAACACAATCGGCAGATCGCCCGAAACACCCAAAGCCCAAAGCCGCGATTGCGGGCCATCGCCTGCAGAAATTCGCGCGGGGCTGGCCCGCAAGCGGGTATCATTGCGGATCAGCATCCCCGCAAGCCGCTGGAAATCCGTCGAATCGACAGGGGTTACGCCGTGATGGCGCAATTGTACCTGACTATACGTCCATGCCAGCGTTGCCGCCCGCCCAAAGGCCGAGGCATCGCGGTGCCGATCCACCATATCTAGCAAGATGCCAGACGTTGGGGCCACCATGGTCCAGAACGTCACCCGCGCCCGCCCGCCTGCGGGAATTCGGATACGGCGTCGCAGGCTGAATATCGGGTCAAGCACGGTGCCTGTGGTGCCAGACAATGGGGCGTTCGCCATGGCGGCGGATGCTGTTGTTTGCCCGCGCCCAATAAAGCGCGCGCGATCCGATTCGTGTTGCAAAGGGCCCGATTCCTCGCCCTCGACCACTGCAATATGCGCAGCCCAAACTTCGGGATCAGACGGCGCGCGGCGGCGGCGCGTGGCGATCAGCACACCCAATTCAGGCAGAAAATCTGTAACAACAAACAATTTGGAAAAAGCTGGGTGCGACAGATCGGCGGCGGGCGGGGCCAGCACCAATTCGGCGTAAGAGGTTACATCCACCTCGCGACTGTGCCGCCCTGTGTTGGTAAGGGTCACGCGCCGCGCCTCGGCGTCATCCTCGCCCGACACAACAACTTCGGTGTGGGTGACCAGATTTTGGGCCTCATGGGTAAAGGCTGCATTATGGTCGCAAAACACAGCCCCTTGGCCCGTGTTTGGGCCAAGGGGCTGCACCGCAGCAGACCAAGCCAACCCTGATTTGACATCGCGCAGATATAGAAAAGACCCTTGTCCCGCCTGCGTTGGATCGGCGCGCCAGCGCGTTATGGCCATTGCGCCCCAGCGGCTGAACCCAGCACCTGTGGGCGTCAGCGTAACGCTATAGCGGCCGTTCGACAGCAGATGCGCGGTTGGCCATGCATCGGCAGGGCTGTCAAAACGGCGCAAGCTGGGCGAGACGCTGTGTTCTGGCGGCGAGACTTGAACATCGGCGGCATGGGGGGCCGCAAAAGGGGCGTCGCGCGGCACCCGTTCTTGCAGCAGCAGATCGACGGCCTTGATCATGGGTTCGGCGTGAAAGCGGGCGCGCAGCCGCCCATCTTGCAGCACATTGGCAAGGGCGGTGATCGTCATGCCCTGATGATGCGCCATGAAACTGCGCACAAGCGCGCAATCGCCGCCTTCTGGCAAACGGCTGGTCGTGAAATCCAGCGCCTCATAAAACCCATACATTCCTTGCGCGCCCAATTTGGCAAGGGCGGCAAAGTTTTGCACAGCTGCCTGCGCATCGACCATAGCGCCAAGGGCCGTGGCATAAGGGGCAATGACCCTATCTTCGGCCAGACCACGTTTCAGCCCCAACCCCGGCACGCCAAAGTTGGAATACTGGTAGGTCATCTCTAGATCGCGGGCGTTATAGGCCGATTCCGAAATGCCCCAAGGCAAGTTCAGCCCGGCTGCATAACTGCGTTGCCGCTGCACCACGCGGCGGCTC
>CAXNEP010000221.1:0-4697 GCA_964200865.1 Cypionkella sp.
CGGCATTTGAGTTTCGCGAATGGCATAGAAGGCCCCTGGCAGCAACACCGCCACTGTGCCAGATGCGGCAAGGGCGGCGGCATCTGCATCGCTGGCATATTCGACATGGTCGGCGGACAGGGCGCTGTACCGCGCGGCAAGGGCCGAACCGCCAAAGGGGCTAAGCTGTTCGGCGTGCAGTTTCACAGGCAGACCCAGCGCGCGGGCCGCATCAAAAACGCGGGCAATTTGGGCGGGGGTAAAGGCGATGCCTTCGCAAAACCCATCGACGGCATCGACCAGACCTTCGGCATTCGCGGCGCGCAGGGCGGGGATGCAGATGGTGTCGATATAGCTATCTGCATCCATCCCCGCAGGCACAGCATGTGCGCCCAGAAATGTAGTGAGAATCCGCATAGGCCGCGCGGCCCCCAGCGCGCGGGCCACGCGCAGCATTTTGAGTTCGGTTTCCATATCCAGCCCATAGCCTGACTTCACCTCGACCACCGCCACGCCTTGGGCGATCAGCGCATCAAGGCGCATCAGGGCTGCGGCAAGCAGGTCCGCCTCGCCGGCGGCGCGGGTTGCGGTTACGGTCGAGATTATGCCGCCCCCTGCGCGGGCGATGTCTTGATAACTTGCGCCATTCAGGCGCATTTCAAATTCGCGCGCGCGGTTGCCGCCGTGGACGATATGGGTGTGGCAATCGATCAGTGCAGGGGTGATGGTGCGCGCGCCAAAATCGCGGCGGGGCAGGGCGGCAAAGCGCGCGGGCAGATCCGCCAAGGGCCCGACCCAAGTAATGGCACCATCGCTTACGGCAATAGCGCCGCCCAAAATCAGGCCATAGCCCTGCGGACCCGCCATTGTGGCGATGGTATCTGCGGTGATGACATAGGCGTTCATCGTCCCTCCTAAACGCGCTTGCATTGCGCGGTGGTTTGAATGAATATGTGTGCACATAAAATGTCAATGACGAATTGAGGGGGCATGACATGGGCGCAGGTGCTACGATCATTCACGCCAAATCGGCGCTGACCCCGCAGGGCTGGCAGCGCGATGTAGAATTGGCGATTGGCGCGGATGGGGCGATTGCCAGTGTTGGGCCGCAAACGGGCCGCGCGGATCATCACGCGGCCCTGCTGCTGCCTGCGCCGCTGAACCTGCATTCCCACGCCTTTCAGCGCGCCATGGCGGGGCTGACGGAACAGCGCGGGCCAGATGCTTCGGATAGTTTTTGGACATGGCGGCGGCTGATGTTTCGGTTTTTGCAGCAGTTGTCCCCTGAAGACGTGCAGGCCATCGCCGCGCAGGTTTATGTGGAAATGCTCGAAGCAGGATTTGGCGCGGTGGCCGAATTTCATTACCTGCATCACGATATTGGCGGGCGGCCCTATGGCGATCTGGCCCTGATTTCGCAGCGCATAATTGCGGGCGCACAACAGGCCGGCATTGGTTTAACGCTGCTGCCTGTTCTGTATCAATTCGGCGGCTGCGATGGGCGGGCATTGCAAGGCGGGCAGGCGCGGTTTGGCAATGACCCAGACCAATTTCTGCGCCTGCACGAACAGGCGTTGCGCGCGCTGGGCGCGGCCCCTGCCGATTACCGCATTGGCATGGCCCCCCATTCGCTGCGGGCGGTATCGCCCGAAGGTCTGCGCGCGGTTGTCGCTGCGGCGGCGGATGGCCCGATCCATATGCACCTTGCCGAACAGGTCGCCGAGGTGGACGAAGTGTTGGCCCATATGGGCGCGCGGCCAACCGAATGGCTTTTGGCAAATCATCAGGTTGATGCGCGCTGGTGCCTGATCCATTGCACACACATGACGGATTCTGAAACCCGCGCGCTGGCGGCCACGGGGGCCGTGGCGGGGCTGTGCCCGCTGACCGAAGCCAGCCTTGGCGATGGGATTTTCAACGGCAAAACCTTTGTGCAGGCAGGGGGGCGATTTGGATTTGGGTCAGATAGCAATATTCAAATCTCCTTGTTTGAAGAGGTAAAGGCGCTGGAAAACTCGCAGCGATTGGCCAGCCGCGCGCGGGCGGTTTTGGCCAGCCCCGACCGTTCCACGGGCCGCGTGTTGTTTGACGCGGCGGCAGCGGGCGGCGCGCAGGCGGGCGGGCGTCGCAGTGGCAAACTAGAAGTGGGCGCGCTGGCCGATTTGATTTTGCTGGATGATGATAATGCGTATTTGTGCAACAGGCAGGGCGATATGGCGCTGGATACGCTGATTTTCGGCGGCGGCGGGCAGTCTTGCATCACTGATGTGTTCAGCGCTGGGCGGCATATGGTAACGGGCGGGCGGCACATTCACCGCGATATGATCGAGGCGGCCTATAAGCGCGTGATGCGCGCGTTGAAGACTGATCTATGACAGCGCCCCCCTCTCGCCTCTCATGGATCGATGTGCGCGACGTGATCCGCGCGCGGATTTTGGCCCGCGATTACGGCCTTGGCGCAAAACTGCCGCGTGATGAGGATTTGGCCGCAGAACTGGGCTGCACCCGCACCACCGTGCACCGCGCCATGCAAGACCTTGCCGCCGCTGGCCTGATTGACCGCAAGCGCAAAGGCGGCACGCATGTGCTAGCCGACCCGATCACCCGCGCCACAATTGATATTCCCGTCACCCGCAGCGAGGTTCAGGCACTGGGCCGCACCTATGCTCACCGCCTGATATCAAGCCAGCGCGCCCCATCCCCCGCGCCGATTATGGCACGATTTGGCGCGGCGCAGTCCCGCGATATGCTGCACATTGGCGCGCTGCATTTGGCTGACCAAAAACCCTACATGTTGGAAGATCGATGGGTTGATCTGGCCAACTGCCCCGAGATTTTGGCCGTGGATTTTGCCCAAATCAGCGCGAATGAATGGCTGGTGCGCCACAAACCCTATACCCGCGTTGAAATGCGCTTTTTTGCCATAAACGCAGATGCAGAGACTGCAACGCAGCTTCGGTGCAGGGCGGGCGAGGCGCTGCTTACGGTTGAGCGGACGACATGGCTGGGTGATGCGCCCATCACCACCGTTCAGGCCATTGCCGCGCCAGGCTATGTGCTTGCAACCAAAAGCTAGGCCATTGGCCTGTTCAGACCTAAGGTTTCACCAAGGGCGCGGCCGCTTTTGGCCCGAAGGCCAAATTGATCCAATTGCCCGCAAAAATTACGGCGCCGCCTGCAATCACATAGGGGTCAACCGCCTCGCCATAGGCGAGCGCGCCGACCAGCGCGATCAGCGGCAGGCGGATAAAATCTATCGGAAAGATAAAGCTGGCAGGGGCCAGCGATAGGGCCGTTGTCAGGCAAAGATGCGCCGTAACCCCCGTGATGCCAATCAGCGCCAGCCAAGGCAGGGTTTGCCCGTTGGGCAGGGTCATATCGCCATCATACCCCGCGATGATCAGGCCAAAGGCCAGTTGCATGACGGTCAACCAGAACAGGATCGAGACGATGGTTTCAGCGCGGGTCAGCGATTTGGTCATCAGCGCGGTTGCGGCAAAAAACACCCCGCAGGCGATGGCAGCCATGGTGCCCGCGTTCATCGTGCCAAAATCGGGGCGGGTGACAATCAAAATACCCGCAAAGCCCAGTGCTGCTGCCATCAGGCGCGGGGCCGTCAATTTCTCGCCAAACACCAGAGGGGATAGCAGAATAATCCAAATGGGCGATGTGAATTCCAGCGCAAATACCTGCGCCAAGGGCACGGTCATCATGGCGTAAAACCACAGGTTTTGCCCCGTGAAATGCAGCACATTGCGCAAGAAATGCCGCTGGATGCGGTTTGCGCGAATATCGCCCAGCCGCCCCAGCAGCGCTGCGCCCACCACGACCAAAACCATGCTGATGGCAGAGCGATAGGTCATCACTTCGAATGTATCGTACCTATCGCCCAATGCGCGCACGGCCACGGCCATAATGGAAAAAGACGCAATAGACCCCAGCATCCACAGCACGGCGGCCACAGGGCGAATGGGCGCGTCGGTTTGGGCGGCCAAGGTCACAGCACAGCCGCCAGCGCGGCGGGTTTTGGCCCGCCATAGGCCCAATCCAAAAGTTCCACCGTATGTACCACAGGCACACCCGCCGCCGCGCCAATTTGCATCATGCAGCCGATATTGCCCGCCGCGATGAGTTGCGGCGATGTGGCCATAAGGTTTGCCACTTTGCGCGATTGCAACTGCGCGCTGATCTCGGGTTGCAGCAGGTTATAGGTGCCAGCCGAGCCGCAGCACAAATGGCTGTCTTGCGGCTCAACCACTGTGAACCCTGCGCGGGCCAGCAAATCCTTTGGCGCGGATTTGATCTGCTGGCCGTGTTGCAGGCTGCACGCCGCATGATAGGCCACGCGCAGGTTTTGCGGGGGGTTGGTGGGCAGATCAATTTGCGCCAAAAATTCGGTCACATCGCGGGCTAGGGCGGCGATAGCGGCGGCATCTTGTGCCAAATCGGTGCGCGCGAACATATGGCCGTAATCTTTCACAGTGGTGCCGCAGCCCGATGTGTTGATAATCACCGCATCCAGCCCCGCGCCCTGCGCCTCGCGCGTCCACGCAGTGATGTTGGCGCGGGCCGAGGTGCGGGCCATATCCTCTTTGCCCATGTGATGGGTCAGAGCGCCGCAGCACCCTACGCCGCGCGCCACCACCACCTCGCAGCCAAGGCGGCGCAACAGGCGGATGGTGGCATCATTGATATCTGTGTTCAGCGTCTTTTGCGCG
>CAXNEP010000222.1:0-4695 GCA_964200865.1 Cypionkella sp.
CGCGCTGCGCTTCGGTCAGGTATGGGGCGGGGGCGCGTTCGACCACCTTTTGGTTGCGGCGCTGCACGGTGCAGTCACGTTCGTACAAATGATAAATCGCGCCGTGCTTGTCGCCCAAAATCTGCACTTCGACGTGGCGCGCGCGCTGGATCATCTTTTCCAGATACCCCTCGCCATTGCCAAAGGCGGCCTCAGCCTCGCGCCGCCCTTCGCGCACTTTGGCCTCTAGCTCATCTGGCCCAAGGATCGGGCGCATCCCGCGCCCGCCGCCGCCCCATGATGCCTTTAGCATCAGCGGATAGCCCACGGCCCCCGCCTCGGCGCGGATGGCGTCGAAATCGTCCCCCAAAACCTCTGTTGCGGGGATGACGGGCACCCCCGCCTCCATCGCCACGCGGCGGGCAGATGCTTTATCCCCAAGCGCGCGCATGGTTGCGGCTTTGGGGCCGATAAAGGTAATGCCTGCGTTGTCGCAAGCATCCACAAAATCGGGGTTTTCTGACAGCAGGCCATAACCTGGGTGGATCGCATCTGCCCCGCATTCAAGGGCAACGCGGATGATTTCCTCGATAGACAGATAGGCCCCCACAGGGGACAGGCCCGCGCCGATCAGATAGGCCTCATCGGCCTTAAAGCGGTGCAGGGACAGCTTATCTTCTTCGGCATAAACCGCCACGGTTTTCTTGCCCATCTCATTGGCCGCGCGCATGATGCGAATGGCAATTTCGCCGCGGTTCGCAATCAGAATTTTCTTAAACTCGGTGGGGGCGGTCATGGAAGGCTCCTGCGTATGTTAGCGCTATCAGTCCAGCATAAGGTGGGTGGCAGCGCAAGGGGCGCGGCGCGGTTTGCTGGATTTTTGGGCAAATTTGCGCAAGGTGCAATGGCACATATCCGAATGCTGCAATTTGCGCGCTTTTTGCAGGTATTTTGGGGGGGGTGGGGCGGCGGAATGCGCCGCCCCTGATTATTTTTTGGGCTTATCTTTTGGGCAGCTATTCGCCCTTTGGCACCATGCGATTGACCAGCGGGATTTCCCGCAAGATCAGCGCCAAGGCAAGGCCCATTAGCCCCAAGACCATGACGATCCAGTAAACGGGGTGCAAAGCGTCCGATACGCCAACGGCTGCGGCGGCGCGCATCGCGTCGGGCAGGGCGGCAAGGGCTGTGGGCGATAGGCTGGCCGCATCGGGCAGGCCCGCCGTGGCCGCCATTTTCGCCGCGAAAATCGCGCCGAAGACGGCAACCGACATAGACCCGCCAATTTGCCGAAACATCACGCCCGATGCCGTGGCTGTGCCCATCAGATCGCGCGGCACGGCGTTTTGCACAACTGTGGTTGTGACGGGGAAGATCAACCCAAGCCCCGTGCCAAACAGCATCAGCGCCCCGCTAAAGAACAGCGCCGTGGTGGCCCCGTCGAACGTGGTCATCAAAAACGCGGCAATGGTTAGGATCGACATTCCTACAATCGGCAAGATTCGGTAGCGCCCGGTGCGGCCCATATAAATGCCCGCAACGGTCGAAGTCGTCACAATGCCGATTGTCATTGGAATCAGCAAAAACCCCGATTCGGTGGGCGAATAGCCCAAGGCGATTTGCAGATACAGCGGCAGAAACGAGATGACACCCAGCATAATCGCCCCTTGCAGAAACGAGATGCCCGATGTGGCGGAAAACACGTTCAGGGAAAACAGCGACATCGGCAAAATGGGTTCCACCGCGCGGGTTTCGGCCCAGATAAAGGCCAAGGTCGAGGCCAGCGATAGGCCAATCAGCGCCCAAGTCAGCGCGCCATCCCACGGCAATTCGCGCCCGCCCAGCGAGCAGACAAGGATAATCAGCGACAGGGCCAGTGTCAGCAATGCTGCGCCCAGCCAATCAATCTTGTGCCCGACATGCGCGGTATGGGCGGGAAAGTTCAGGCCAAACATCAGCACGGCCACCGCGCCAAGGGGCAGGTTAATCAGGAAAATCCAATGCCAGCTGAACACATCCACAAACCAGCCGCCCATCAGCGGGCCAATGACCGAGGACAGCGAAAACACGGCGGCAAACACGCCTTGCACCTTGCCGCGATCTTTGGGGGCAATCACATCGCCCACCACCGATAGGGCCAGCACGAACAACCCGCCGCCGCCAAGCCCCTGCACCGCGCGCGACACAATCAGCGCGGTCATGTTGGTAGATGCCGCGCAGGCCAGCGAGCCTGCCAAGAACAGGGCCACAGCGATGAACACCATTGCCCTGCGCCCGTACAGATCGCCCAATTTGCCATAGAGCGGGGCGACGACTGTTGAGGTTAGGATATAGGCCGTGAACACCCAAGATAGGTGATCCAGCCCCCCCAGATCGGCCACAATGGTGGGCAGGGCGGTAGAGACAACGGTTTGGTCAAGCGCCGCCAGCAAAAGCAGCAGCGCGACAGACATGATAACAACGAAAGTTGACCCCTGCGGCGCGGCAGGGCTGGCGTGTTCGGAAATGGGGGAGGTCATATATCACCTAAAAGCGGACAATTTGCCGCATGGGCGAGGTAGCCTGATGGCAGGGCAAAGTCAAACGGCAGGTTTTGCGGCGCACAGAACATTCTGCGAACATGGGCTTTTCAAACAGTCAACTTCTCGTTAACATGTCCGCATGAGCGGATATGATGAAAGCGAAGCCTTCGAGGCAGCCGATGCGGCATTTGTGCCCCTGTCCCAACGCGCGGTTGCCGCGCGGGGGGGCGGTGGGGCTGCGCAATTTGACCGCATAAGAGATCGTCCTTTGGGGATCATGCCCCATTTGGCGCGCCTGAATACTGCGCAAATTGATGCGGCCACGGATGTTACTGGACCATTGCTTATACTGGCAGGGGCAGGCACTGGTAAAACACGTACCCTGATGGCGCGAATTGCAGAAATTTATGACTTACGCTATTCAAACGACGAAGTTGAAAGGCGTAAGTCAGCGGAACTATACCAAATTTTGGCGGTTACTTTTACAAATAAAGCCGCCCGCGAAATGGCACAGAGGCTTCGAGAAAATCCGTACGACCTTGACGAACCTGTAAGATATATGGGCACGTTTCACTCCATTTCGGCCAAGCTGCTGCGCAGCCATGCGGAACTTGTCGGGCTGAAATCGACCTTCACCATTTTGGATACGGACGATCAGTTGCGTGTGATGCGCGAACTCATCCGCCTTGCCAATATTGATGAAAAACGCTGGCCGCCGCGAATGCTGGCCAGCATCATCGACGGGTGGAAAAACCGCGCCTGCACCCCTGCCCAAGTGCCCAGCCACGAGGCGGCGGCCTTTAACAATCGCGGAACGGAGCTTTACGAGGCCTATCAGCGCCGCCTGATTGACCTGAACTGCTGCGATTTTGGCGATTTGCTGCTGCATTGTGTTGAGATTTTCAAAAACCACCCCGATGTGCTGGCCGATTATCAGCGCCGTTTCCGCTATATTCTGGTGGACGAATACCAAGACACGAACGTGGCGCAGTATCTGTGGCTGCGGCTGCTGGCGCAGGCGCATAAAAACATCTGCTGCGTGGGCGATGATGACCAGTCGATTTACGGCTGGCGCGGGGCGGAAGTGGACAATATCCTGCGGTTTGAAAAGGATTTTCCAGGCGCGCATGTGGTGCGGCTGGAACAGAATTACAGATCGACCAAGCATATTCTGGCTGCGGCCAATGGGGTTATTGCGCAGAACAAATCGCGCCTTGGCAAGACGCTGTTCACCGAAAAGGCGGGCGAAAAGCTGCGGCTGACGGGTTATTGGGATGGCGAGGATGAGGCGCGCGCCATTGGCGAGACGATCGAGGGCGCGCAGCGAGGCAGGGGCGTGCCGCGCGATTATTCATTGGATGATATGGCCATTCTGGTGCGCGCATCCCACCAAATGCGCGCCTTTGAAGACCGCTTTCTAACCATTGGCCTGCCCTATCGCGTGATCGGGGGGCCGCGCTTTTATGAACGCGCCGAAATTCGTGATGCGATGGCCTATTTCCGCCTTGTCATCAGCCCCGAAGATGATTTGGCGTTTGAACGCATCATCAACCTGCCAAAGCGCGGGCTGGGGGATGTGGCCATTCAGAAAATTCAAACCACGGCGCGGGCGGTGGGGGCGAACCTGCTTGACGGTGCGCGCGCGCTGCTGGCCCAAGGGGGCTTGGGCGGCAAAGGTGCCGCGCAACTGCGCCTGTTTATTGATAATATGGATCGCTGGCACGGGCTGCTGGCGGGGGCAACTGCGGGGCAGGGCGATGTGGTGGAAGGGTTGATTGAACCCCTAACCCCAACCAAATCGCTGACCCATATCGCGCTGGCGCAGATGATTTTAGACGAATCAGGCTACACCGCCATGTGGCAAAACGAAAAAACGCCCGAGGCAGAGGGGCGTTTGGAAAACCTAAAAGAACTGGTCAAGGCGCTGGACGGCTTTGACAGTCTGCAAGGGTTTTTGGAACATGTCAGCCTGATTATGGATAACGAATCCGAAGAATCTTCGGAAAAGGTCACCATCATGACCCTGCACGCCGCCAAGGGGTTGGAATTTCCCGTGGTGTTTTTGCCGGGTTGGGAAGAGGGGCTGTTTCCCAGCCAGCGCAGCATGGACGAATCTGGCCAAAAGGGCCTAGAGGAAGAACGCCGCCTTGCCTATGTGGGCATCACGCGGGCAGAAGAATTGTGCTATATCTCA
>CAXNEP010000223.1:0-4690 GCA_964200865.1 Cypionkella sp.
GGCGCATGTTAAGGCGCTGACCCAATTTCACCCCGAAATTCCCCCCAGCCTGCGCGGCACCTATGCAGGGCTTGCCCACCCCGCCACTATAGCGCATTTACAGCGCCTTGGGATCACGGCAATTGAACTGATGCCAATCCACGCCTTTATTGATGACCGCTTTTTGGTGGACAAAGGGCTTACGAACCATTGGGGCTATAACACCATCGGGTTTTTCGCGCCCGAAGCGCGATACGCTGCCACAAACCGTCCCTTGGCCGAGGTGCAGGCCATGGTGCGCGCGTTGCACCGCGCGGGGATCGAGGTGATTTTGGATGTGGTCTATAACCACAGCGCCGAAAGCGATCAGATGGGGCCAACGCTGGCCTTTCGGGGCCTCGATAATGCCAGTTACTACCGCCTTGCGGGGGGTGGGCGGCATTATGCCAATGATACGGGCACGGGTAACGCATTTGATCTGACGCATCCCGCCACGCTGCGCATGGTGATGGATTCGCTGCGCTTTTGGGTCAGTGAGGTGCATATCGACGGGTTCCGCTTTGACCTTGCCTCGGTTCTGGGGCGCGAGGCGCATGGATTTGATCCGCGCGGCGGCTTTTTTGATGCGCTAGCCCAAGACCCTGTTCTGGCGGGCGTGAAACTGATTGCCGAGCCGTGGGATATTGGGCCAGGTGGGTATCAACTGGGCGCATATCCTGCGCCCTTTGCCGAATGGAACGACCGCGCGCGCGACACGATACGCCGCTTTTGGCGCGGTGATGCGGGCATGGTGCCTGATCTGACGCGCCGCCTGCTGGGCAGCGCCGATAAATTTCACCACTCCGCCCGCGCGCCCCAAGCCAGCGTGAACTTTGTCACCTCACACGACGGGTTTACCTTGGCCGATTTGGTGTCTTATTCCGTCAAACACAACCTTGCCAATGGCGAGGGCGGGCGCGATGGCCATGATGACAACCATTCCGACAATATGGGGCATGAGGGGCCAAGCGATGCGCTGGCCGCCGCCCGCGATCTGCGCAAGCGCAACCTTTTGGCCACGATGATGCTGGCCCAAGGCGTGCCGATGCTGCTGGCGGGCGATGAAATGGGCCATTCCCAAGGCGGCAATAACAACGCCTATGCGCAGGATAATGAAACAACATGGCTGGGCTGGCGCGCGGATGATTTGGCCGATTTTATCGCGCGCCTGACGGCTTTGCGGCGCGACCACCCAGTTCTGCGCCAAAGGCTGTTCTTGCACGGGCGCAGCCGCGCCGATGGGCACGCGGATGTGATTTGGCATTTGGCCAATGGCACCGCGCCACAGCCATCCGATTGGCACAGCGCCGATTTGCGCTGCATTGGTTTGGAATTGCGCATGTCTGCCGAAGGCGCAGATGCGCCAGATGCGCTGTTTATCGTGCTGAATGCGGGCGGTGAGACGCCCCTAACCCTGCCCAGTACTGCGCCTGCATGGGCATTGATCCTAGATACCACGCGCCCAAAACTTTCCTACCAGCCGATTGTTGGCGCGCAAACCGCGCCTGCGGCATCCGTTCTTGTCTTTCAACCCTTGTCGATTGAGGCCACGCCATGACCGCCATTCCAACCACCGCCTTTACCGATCAGAAACCCGGCACATCGGGGCTGCGCAAGAAAACGCGGGTCTTTATGGGGCCGCATTATTTGGAAAACTTTGTGCAGGCCACGTTTGATGTGGTGGGTGCCAAGGGAAAGACGTTTGTTTTGGGCGGGGATGGGCGGTTTTATAATGACCGCGCGGTGCAGATCATTTTGGCGATTGCGGCGGCCAATGGCGCGGCGCGGGTGATTGTGGGGCAGGGGGGGATATTGTCGACCCCTGCCGCCAGCCATCTGATTAGGCTGAACAAAACCGATGGCGGGCTGATCTTGTCGGCCAGCCATAACCCAGGCGGGGTTGATGAAGATTTCGGGATTAAGTTTAATATGCCCAATGGCGGGCCTGCGCCAGAATCTGTGACCGAAGCGATTTACCAGCGCACGCTTGCCTTACGCGAATATCACAAACTGTCTGCGCCTGAGGTTGATTTAACGCGCCTTGGCCGCAGCCATGTGGATAAGATGTTTGTCGATGTGATCGACCCCGTCAGCGATTATGCCGCCCTGATGGAAAGCCTGTTCGATTTTGACGCGATCCGCGCGATGTTCGCGCGCGGATTTCGGATGCGGATGGACAGCATGAGCGCTGTGACGGGCCCCTATGCGGTGGAAATTCTGGAAAACCGCCTTGGCGCGGCGAAGGGCACGGTCACCCACGCCACCCCATTGCCCGATTTTGGCGGGATGCATCCCGATCCAAACCCGACTTGGGCGCATGAATTGATGGCCGAAATGATGGGCCCCGATGCGCCCGATTTTGGGGCGGCATCCGATGGCGATGGCGATCGCAATATGGTGGTGGGGCGGGGGATTTACGTCTCGCCTTCCGACAGTTTGGCAGTGCTTGCGGCCAATGCGCATTTGGCAAAAGGCTATAAGGGGGGGCTAAAGGGCATTGCGCGTTCAATGCCGACATCGGCAGCGGTTGACCGTGTGGGCGCGGCCATGGGCCTGACCACCTATGAAACACCGACAGGATGGAAGTTCTTTGGCAACCTTTTGGACGCAGGGCGCGCGACAATCTGCGGCGAAGAAAGCTTTGGCACGGGCAGCGATCATGTGCGCGAGAAAGACGGGCTTTGGGCCATATTGCTGTGGCTGAATATTTTGGCCGTGCGCGGCGGGTCGGTTGCCGAAATTCTGGCGCAACATTGGGCCAAGTACGGACGCAATTACTATTCGCGCCATGATTATGAAGCGATTGAAACTGCCCGCGCCGATGCCATGATGGCCGCCCTGCGCGCCAAATTGCCGAACCTTGCGGGGCAAATAGTGCAGGGCATGACCATCGCTGCGGCGGATGATTTTTCTTACACAGACCCCGTTGATGGCAGCATTTCTGCGCGCCAAGGCGTGCGCGTGGTGTTTGATGGCGGCGCGCGTATTGTGCTGCGCCTGTCAGGCACGGGCACATCGGGGGCCACGCTGCGCCTGTATCTAGAACGCTATCGGGCGGGGCCAGAGGGGCTGGATATTCCTGTTCAAACGGCGCTTGCGCCCGTGATTGCCGCCGCCGAAGACATTGCCCAAATCACGGCGCAAACGGGCCGCTCTGCGCCTGATGTGATTTCATAAGGGCTTATTCATGGCGCGGTGACCGACGGTTTGCGCCGCTGCGCACCCGCGCGGAGCGAGTGGCAATTTTTACAAATCATTCGCACAGTTGTCGCGGATCCGTCACATCCGCCCGTTACCCCATGGCGCATTAAACCCTAAACAGGAAGTCGCCATGAAAAATATTCTTGCCTCTGGCTTGGTTGCCATGAGTGTTTTTGCAGCCACCAGCGCTGTCGCTCAGGACACGATCCGCTTTGCCTTTACCGACATTGATGGCCTAGAGGCCGTTCAGCGCGAAATGGGCCCTTTCAAAGACGCTTTCGAAGCAGCTTCGGGCCTGAAAGTAGAGTTTTTCCCAGTGTCTGGCCGCACCGTGGCTGTTGAAGCGATGGCTGCCGATCAGGTTGATTTCGTCATGACTGGCCCTGCCGAATACGTTGTGTTCAATGCACGCCTGCAAGCCCAGCCCGTCGTCACGTGGGAACGCCCTGATTACTATTCGACCCTTGTAGTTCTGGACGCAAGCCCAGTGCAAACGCCCGCCGACCTGAAGGGCGCGAAGATTTCCTTTGGTGAAATCGGTTCCACCTCGCAGCACCTTGGCCCAGTGACCCTGCTGTCCGAAGCAGGTCTGGTCTACAGCACCGATTACGAGCCTGTTTTCCTGAACCGTAACGTGGCTGTCGAAGCCCTGATTGCTGGCGATATTGGTGCCATTGGTTTGAACCGCACCCATATCGAAAGCATCACCGAAAAGTTCCCCGACCAAAAGTTCCGTCAAATTGCCAAGGGCGTGACCTTGCCAAATGACGTGCTGCTGGCGTCGGCAACCGTTAAGCCAGAAGTCATTGAAATTGTTCGCAAAACCTTTGCTGAAAATGGCGATGCGCTGCTGGCTGCTGTGACCTCGACCGAAGAAAACGCTAAGTATGTCGGCGGCAGCTTTGGCGCGACGGTGACCGACGCTGACTATGACGTCGTGCGCAAAATGTACGAAAACATCGGCATCACCGAATTCACCGCGTTTGTTGAGTAATCAACGAATGAACGCGCATTTAGCGCCAAAAACCTCTCAGGCCGGCTCCACGCAAGTGGGGCCGGTTTTGGTCGTGGATGGCCTCATTAAGGATTTCGATGGCCGTGTCGTGTTGGACGGTTTGCAGTTTACCCTTGCGCCGGGGCAATCGACTGCGCTGATCGGGGCCAACGGATCAGGCAAATCGACGCTTTTGAAATGTTTGATTCGCCTGATCGAGCCAAGCGCAGGCGAAATTCATATGCTGGGCCGCGATGTTTGCGCGCTGTCCCCGCGCGATTTGCGCGCCTTTCGTGCCCAAGTCGGCATCGTCTGGCAGCGCCACAATCTGGTGCCGCGCCTGTCGGTTTTATCGAATGTAATCCACGGTGTGCAGGCCCGTATGTCTGGCCCGCGCGCGTGGTTTCAGGCCCTTGCCCCCGCCGAGGTGCGCGCCGAAGCGATGGCATGTTTGGACCGCGTTGGTCTGGCCGATCG
>CAXNEP010000224.1:0-4660 GCA_964200865.1 Cypionkella sp.
ATTTTTGGCAATATTCGGTCAAGCTTTGCCAAAAAGCCTGCCGATCCGCCTGCGGTGACCAAAAAGAAATGACGGGAACGCTGGCGCATATTTGCCGCCACCCGATCAAGGGGCACGGACGTGAGTATCTCGCGTCCGTTCTGCTTTCGCCTGATGAATGCCTGCCTTGGGATCGCCATTGGGCTGTGGCGCATGAGGCCGCCACGTTGACCACGGGTTGGAACCATTGCGCCAATTTCACGCGCGGGGCCAAATCACCCCAACTTATGGCGATAACCTGCACTTTGGACGAGGCCACGCGCCACGTGACGCTGCATCATCCAGATCGCGGCAGCCTTTCCTTCTTTCCAGATGCGCCCGAAGATTTGCCACGCTTTTTGGAATGGGTACGCCCGCTGAATGCCGAAGGTCGCGCACTGCCTGCCCAAGTTATCAGCGCAGGGCGCGGGATGACTGACACGCCACTGCCAGCCCTCTCGATCCTGTCGCGCGCGTCCTTGCAAGATTTGTCGGCGCGGATGGGGCAGGATTTGTCCATTGACCGCTGGCGCGGTAACTTGTGGCTGGATGGCAGCGCGCCGTGGGATGAATGGAATTGGATTGGCCGCCGCATTTCCATTGGCGGTGCGATTTTGCGCATTGAGGAACGCATCACGCGGTGCAGCGCGACAACCGTTGACCCCGCGACGGGCCGCAGCAATGCCCCGACCTTAGACGCATTAGAACAGCATTTCGGCCATAGCGACTTTGGCCTATATGCCGTGGTAGAACAAGGCGGCGGCATCGCTGTTGGCCAAAGCTGGAGCCTGATATGACAATGACCTTCACCCTTGCACAGCCGCCCGATTTGCCCGACCGCGAAGCGGGTCGTTTGCTGTTTGCGGGCCCTGTCGATTTTGTCAAAGGCGTGGTGGCCATGTCGGGCCTGCCGCCGCCTGACCGTTTGGAAGTGTGCTTTGCAGGCCGATCAAACGTCGGAAAATCAAGCCTTATCAACGCACTGACGGGCCGCAAAAACCTTGCCCGTGCGTCCAACACGCCCGGCCGGACGCAAGAGATCAACTTTTTCGCGCTGGGCGAAATGAACCGCTTTTTGGTTGACCTGCCCGGCTATGGCTATGCCGAGGCGCCGCGCCCCGTGGTTGCCAAATGGCAGGCACTGTTGAAATCTTACCTTGCGGGCCGCCAAACCCTGCGCCGCGCCTTTGTGCTGATAGACACGCGCCATGGGGTGAAAGACGTGGATGAAGAGATTATGAAGCTGCTAGATCGCAGCGCCGTCACCTTTCAGGTGGTGATGACCAAGGCCGACAAAGTATCCAAGGCCGAGGCAGATGCGAATATCGCCCAAACCATGGCGGCACTGGCCGCGCACCCTGCCGCCTATTCGGAAATTGTCGTCACCTCATCGGAAAAGGGCGACGGGATTGAAACCCTGCGCGCAATTATTGCCACCTTGGTCTAACAAGCACACGAGGCCACTATGAAAGAGCAAAACCTGAATATGGCCGATGCGATCAGCACCGCCAAAATGCTATCCGAAGCGCTGCCCTATTTGCAGCGCTTTACGGGCGCAGTGGTGGTAGTGAAATTTGGCGGCAATGCCATGGGCGATGATGCCGCAATGGCCGAATTTGCCCGCGATATCGTGCTGATGCGCCAAGTTGGGGTGAACCCCGTTGTGGTGCATGGCGGCGGGCCGATGATTAACGAAATGCTCGATAAGCTGGGCATCAAATCGGAATTTGTGCGCGGCAAACGGGTGACGGATAAGGCCACGGTGCAGGTGGTGGAAATGATTCTGTCAGGCCTTGTGAACAAGCGGATCGTTCAGGCGATTATGGATGCAGGCGGGCGCGCCGTGGGCATTTCGGGCAAGGATGACGATCTGATGGTCTGTGTCGCTGACGACCCCGAACTGGGCTATGTGGGCCGCCCTGTGGAAATGAATGTGCAGGTGCTGCGCGATTTGTACGGCGCGGGCATTATCCCCGTGGTCGCCCCCGTGGCCACAGGCATGGCCGATAATGAGACGTTCAACGTGAACGGCGATACGGCGGCAGGGGCGATTGCGGGCGCGCTGCAAGCCGATCGTTTGCTGCTGCTCACCGATGTATCGGGCGTGAAAAACGCCAAGGGCGAGGTGATGACGCAAATCACCCCCGATGAAATTCGGCAAATGATCAAGGATGGCGTCATCGCGGGCGGGATGATTCCCAAAACCGAAACCGCTGTTGCCGCGGTCGAGGCGGGCACCCGCGCGGTGACCATTCTTGACGGGCGCATTCCCAATGCCTGCCTGCTGGAGCTGTTCACCGACCATGGTGCAGGCAGCCAAATTCGCGCCACCGCCCCGCGCGTGAAACCGCGCAAGCGCTGACCATGGCCAGCCTGACGGGCATTGCGCAGCAGGCCTCTGCCCATCGTCTGGCCATTCTGGGCGGCTTTCATGCGGCAGATGACCCCACTTTGCCGCGCAGCACACAAACCCTGCTGATGCTGGGGCCTGACAACGGGTTTTGGGCGCATTTCACCGCCTCGCCCGAATGGCAAGGTGGCGCGCCAGATCCGATGGACCGTTGGTCGCGCCGTGTTATCGGCGGCATGGCTTGCGATTTGGGGGCAAAGGCGCTGTTCCCCTTTGGCGGGCCGCCTTACCACCCCTTCTACACATGGGCGCTGCGCACGGGCCGCGTTTGGGAAAGCCCGATCAAGCTGCTGGTGCATGACACCCAAGGCTTGATGGTTAGCTTTCGCGGGGCCTTGGCGCTGAAAGCCCATATTGACCTGCCCGCGCCCAGTACCCGCCCCTGCGATACCTGCCCCGCCCCTTGCGCCACCACCTGCCCTGCCCTGTCCACAGCGGGTTATGATCTGCCCGCCTGCCACGCCATGCTGGATGCGGGGAAAGACTGCATGAGTTTGGGATGCGCCTCTCGTCGTGCTTGCCCAGCAGGGGCAGCTTATGCAAGACTGCCCGAACATTCCGCATATCATATGAGGCAGTTCCACCGATGAAACGCTTGATCCTGACACGGCACGCGAAATCTGCTTGGGACGATCCCACCATGGCCGACCATGACCGCCCCTTGAACGACCGCGGCAAGGCAGCCGCAGCAGATTTGGGGCAATGGCTGGCGTCGCGCGATTATATCCCCGCCGAGGTGTTTTGTTCCGATGCACTGCGCACCCGCAAAACATGGAGCGGGATCGCCCCCGCCCTGCCTGGCACCCCTGTGTTAGAGTTAAAGCCCGCCCTGTATCACGCAGGGCCAGATGTGATGCTGGCCGTTTTGAAACATGGCAAAGCTGATACGGTGATGATGATTGGCCATAACCCTGGCATCGCGGAATTTGCTGCGCGCTTGGTCACAGCGCCGCCGCTAAATCCCGAATTTCACCGCTATCCCACGGGGGCCACTTTGGTGGTGGATTTCATCGCGGATGCTTGGGAAGAAGTTGCTTTTGGCACAGGCGCGGTGGTAGATTTCGTCATCCCGCGCGAGATTGACACGTAAAGAAAAACGGGGCCAGCCATAGGCCAGCCCCGCTGTGTTCTGCATTAAGCGGCGGTTTTCTGATCGCGGCTTTTCCACAATGAATAGACAATTCCCGCACCCAAGATGGTAAAGGTGATGCCCAGCGACCACGCGGCAGGGAACTTTTCCCAACCCATCAGATCGGCGATGAAAATCTTCGATCCGATGAAAATCAGCAGCACCGACAAAGCGTATTTCAGATAGTGGAAGCGGTGCAGAACCGCAGCCAATGCGAAATACAGTGCGCGCAGGCCCAAAATGGCGAAGATATTCGAGGTATAGACGATATAGGGGTCAGTCGTAATCGCGAATACCGCAGGCACCGAATCTACCGCAAAGACCAGATCGGCAAATTCCACCAGCACCAGCGCCAAAAACAAAGGCGTCATGAACTGCACCATTTTGCCCGTTTTTGGATGCGGCTGTTTGACGAAAAACGCATTGCCATGCAGCTTATCGGTCACGTTAAACCGCCGCTTCATAAACCGCAAAATTGGGTTGCTGTCCAAATCCATTTCTTTGTCTTTGATCAGCAGCATCTTCACGCCCGTGGCGATCAGGAAAACGGCAAAGATATACAGAACCCAGCTGTATTGCGACACAAGCGTGGCCCCAAGGCCAATCATGATACCGCGCAGCACAATCACGCCCAAGATGCCCCAAAACAGCACGCGGTGCTGATAGATGCGCGGCACGGCGAAATAGGTGAAAATCAGCGCGATGACAAAGACGTTGTCCAGCGCCAAGGTTTTTTCCACAACAAAAGCGGTCATATATTCGGCCGCTGCCTGCTGCCCGATTTGATACCAGACAAAGCCGCCAAAGGCCACGCCAAGCCCGATATACAGCGCCGACAGCTTTAAGCTTTCGGCCACGCCAATTTCATGATCGGTTTTGTTCAAAACCCCAAGGTCAAGAACCAAAAGCGTAATCACGATAGCGATAAAGGCAAACCACAGCCACACTGGTTGCCCAAGAAAAAGTGTAAAAAGAAAGTCCAATTTCGCCTCACCTGTTGCAAACACAAGGCGGGGCGAACGTTTCGCTGGCCCCCGCCAAAACGCTTGGTTCAATCCGACATCACGGCACAGCGCCGCCAGAGGGGCCCGGATTGATTGCCC
>CAXNEP010000225.1:0-4626 GCA_964200865.1 Cypionkella sp.
GCACATCGGGGGCAAGGCCGATGGATTGCAATTCTTTGACGCTGTGCTGCGTGGGTTTGGTTTTAAGTTCCCCCGATGCGGCCAGATAGGGCAGCAGAGTTAGGTGCATCAAAATGCACTGCCCGCGCGGGCGTTCGTGGATGAATTGGCGGATGGATTCGAAAAACGGCAGGCCTTCAATATCGCCCACAGTGCCGCCAATTTCGCACAGCATGAAATCAACCTCTGCCTCACCAATGCGCAGGAAGTCTTTGATTTCATTGGTCACATGCGGGATAACTTGGATGGTTTTGCCAAGGTAATCGCCGCGCCGTTCTTTTTCCAAAACATTGGAATAGATGCGGCCAGACGAGATACTATCGGTCTGGCGGGCGGATACGCCTGTAAAACGCTCGTAATGGCCCAAATCCAGATCAGTTTCGGCCCCGTCATCGGTAACAAACACCTCGCCATGTTCAAAAGGCGACATCGTGCCAGGGTCGACGTTTAGGTAGGGGTCCAGCTTGCGCAGGCGCACAGTGTAGCCCCGCGCCTGTAGGAGCGCGCCAAGGGCCGCCGAGGCCAGCCCCTTGCCAAGGGATGACACCACACCGCCTGTGATGAAAATATACCGCGCCATGTGGAGACTCCCGTGCCAAAAACCAATGCGATTCGCAGATCAAAGATTCGCTGTATCACGGGATTTAAGAAGTAACCCAAGATCGGGGGCTTCGCAACCGCAACGCTAGATGATGATGAAGAAACTTATGTCCAATCAAAGGATAGCGTTTTGCGCGGGCGGCGCGGTGGGGTGGATGGCTTTGTTTCCCCCTATGAGGCCAGATGTTCAAACAGGCGCGCCACAGCCTCGGCGCCCGGGTCGTTATGGCCCGTCAGTTGGCCCGCGCTGATATAGGCGGCGCGCCCAGCCTTTGCACGGGTGATGGTTGCGGTGTGATCGGCTCCTTGGCGGGCGGCCTTTGCCGCAGCGGGCAGGCCAGCCGACAGCGCATCCAGCGCAGGCAGCAGCGCGTCGATCATCGTGCGATCGCCAAGGTTGGCACCGCCAATTTGCTGCATCCGCGCAAGGCCCGCGCGCAGCGCGTCGCGCATGGTGAGCCCAGCCGACGCCGCATCCCCCGCAGCCGAAAAGAAGATGGCCAGCAACACGCCCGAAGAGCCGCCCATGGTTTGTGACAATTCCATCCCAATGGCGCGCAAAAGCTGGGTATGATCGGCCAGTGGCAATTGGTCTACCGCGTCAATCAGCGCCTGCGCGGCCCCTGCCAATGTCGATCCCGTATCCCCATCGCCCGATTTCGCATCCAGCGCGTTCAGATCGGCCTCCATCGCCAAGATGTTGCGGCAGCATTTCACCAAAAACGCATGGGTTCCCGCATGGGCCGATGGGATAGCCCTAATCGGCGCAAGACCATCGGGCAGCGCCACGGTTTTGGGCGCAGCCACGGCCATGCAGCCCGGCCATGCGGCCAAATCAACAGGCGCTTGCAGGGCGGTTTCAATGTCGCGCGTCAGCGGGCATAGCGAAATGGACACGCCGCGCATATCCAGCGATGTCATCATCGCCGCAGGCCCAACGATAAAGCGAATTTTGCGCCCCAAGTCTGACCGCAGCAGTTCATAGCTGAGCACCGACATTTCCAGCACCGATGCTGCGCCCAGATTGTTCAGCAGTGCAACATAAGGCGTGTCTTCGGTGACCGCTTGCAGTTTTTCGACCATGGCCGCCATGGCCTGTTCGGCGCTGGTGAAATTGATCTGTTCGACACCAGGCTCGCCATGAATGCCAAGGCCAAGTTCGGCCTTGCCTTGGGGAATGCGGCTTTCTTTGGCCGATCCTGGCACGGTGCAGGTGTCCAGCGACATGCCGATAGATTTTGTGCCCGCAATCACCTTTTGCGCCGCAGTGGTGACGGTTGCCAAATCGGCCCCCGCCTCGGCCAGATAGCCCGCAACCTTGTGGACAAACAGCGTGCCCGCCAAGCCGCGCGATTGCGGCAGGTTGGGCAGGGCGATGTCGTCATCTACAATCACCATATCGACCTTTAGGCCAAAGGCGCGCGCGCGTTCGGCCGCAAGGCCAAAGTTCAGCCGATCGCCCGTATAATTCTTTACCACCAGCAAACAGCCCGCAGGCCCCGTAGTGGCCAGAATTCCCGCCAAAACCGCATCAACCGAAGGCGAGGCAAAGACATCGCCGCAGACGGCAGCGGTCAGCATGCCAGCGCCCACAAAACCTGCATGGGCAGGTTCATGCCCCGAACCGCCCCCCGATACGATGGCGACTTTGCTTTTGTCCCAATCAGCCCGCATCACAACGCGGATATGGGGATACCCGTCAAGGCGCACCAGACGTCCTGCGCTGGCCATAAGGGTGCCGTCAATCGCTTCGGTGACGATGTTTTCGCGTTTGTTCATGAATTGGGTCATCTGAGTGTCCTTAAACGATACGCCCGCCGTCTGCGCCAAAATAGAACGCATTGTGCGGTTGGATTTTTACGATGTCGCCAGATTTCAGCGCTGTATGCGCATCTGTGACGGTGATCAGATCGTGGCTGTGGAATGAAAGATGCAAACGGGTTTGATCGCCCAAATGCTCGACCCGTTTGACAATGCTGTCTTGCCCCTCGCCCTGCGTAATCTGTTCGGGGCGCAGGCCGATAAAGGCAGCACCGCGCGGCGCGGGGCCAAACAAATCGGCGGGCAGGATATTGATATGCGGCTGGCCCAGCCTGCCTGCGGCATAGATGCTGACGGGCTGTTCGTAAATCTCGCGCGGGGTGCCAAATTGCACAAGCTTGCCCTTGTCCAGCACGCCGACATGCGTGGCCATGGTCATCGCCTCGATCTGGTCATGGGTCACGTACAAAAACGTGGCCCCCAAATTGGCCTGAATGCTTTTCATCTCGACCCGCAAATCGGCCCGCAGCTTTGCATCCAAACTGCTGAGGGGTTCATCCATAAGATACACCGATGGATTGCGCACCAAAGCGCGGCCAATGGACACGCGCTGCATCTCGCCGCCTGACAGGGCGGTTGCTTTGTTATCCAGCTTATGCGCGATTTGCAGGGTGTTGGCGACTTCGGTTACTTTGCGGTCAATCTCGGCGCGCGGGGTTTTCAGCAAGGGCGATTTCAGCGGAAATTCCATATTCTCGCGCACGGTGAGATGCGGGTACAGCGAGTATTGCTGAAACACCATCGCCACATTGCGCTGCGCGGGGGTAAAGCCCTGCATCGGCTGCCCGCCGATATGCACGCTGCCACTGTCTGGCACGTCCAGCCCCGCCACCATGCGCAAAATGGTGGTCTTGCCCGCCCCTGTCGGCCCCAGCAGCACCACAAAAGCGCCGTCGGGAATGGTTAAGGATACGTCTTGCAAGGCCGCTGTCGCGCCAAAGGATTTAAAGACATTTTGCAAAAGCACGTCAGCCATGGTTCAGCACCTTTTGATTTGCTTTTGACACCAGCGCATGGCCGTTGGCCCCAAACAACGAGATGGACCGAGAGTCGAACCGCAAGCCCGTGGTATCGCCGATGCGCACCGCGACATCGGATTTGATGCGGGCCTTAACCGCGCCCAGCGGCGTATCCAGCGTGATGATCTGGGTTGTGCCCAGATATTCGCTGGCCACGATCCGCCCGCGATAGCCTGCCGCATCATCCAAATGCACATGTTCGGGGCGCACCCCAAAGGTAAGCTGGCCATTGGTACCCGTCAGAATTTCGGGCACCTCGATGGCGGTGTCATGCAGGCGCACCGATGTGGCCCCATTGCCTGCCATATCGTTGAATTCCAGCAGGTTCATCGCGGGCGAGCCGATGAATTTGGCCACAAAGGTGGTGGCGGGCCAGTCATAAATATCTTGCGGCTTGCCGAATTGTTCGACAACGCCGTGGTTCATGACCACAATCTTATCGCCCATCTGCATCGCCTCTAGCTGATCGTGCGTGACGTAAACTGTGGTTGCGCCCATGCGGTCGTGCAGGGCGCGCAGTTCCAGCGCCATATGTTCGCGAAACTCGGCATCCAGCGCGCCAAGGGGTTCGTCCATCAGAAAACACGACGGGTCGCGCACGATGGCGCGGCCAAGGGCGACGCGCTGACGATCCCCGCCCGACAAGCCGCTGACGGGTTTATCCAATAGGGCAGTGATGCCCAAAATCTCGGCCACTTCGGCGACTTTTGCGCGCACTTGCGCGCCGGGCATACCTTGGCTGACAAGCGGGTAGGAGATGTTTTTGCGCACGTTCATATGCGGGTACAGCGCGAACATTTGGAACACAAAGGCAATGTCGCGCTGGCTGGCAGGCTTTTGGCTCACCTCGGCCCCGTCGATGTAAATCTCGCCCGAGGTGGGCAGTTCTAGCCCCGCAATCATGCGCAAGGTGGTGGTTTTGCCGCAGCCCGAAGGCCCCAGCAGCATGAAAAACTCGCCATCTTCAATCGTAAAGCTGGACGATTGCACGGCGGTAAAGGCCCCAAATTCCTTGCGCAGGTTTTTGATGATGATCTGTGCCACCTGATTACTCCGGAAAATGGCTGACGATGATGAACATGACTGTTCCGATCAGCGTCACGATGAAGGAATAGGTAAACAGCACCAAGGCAAAAGGTTGCATCAG
>CAXNEP010000226.1:0-4591 GCA_964200865.1 Cypionkella sp.
CCCGATCCTGCCAATCCCGCCGCCTATGACGGGCGGATTGCGGCGGCAGGCGGGATCGATTTGTTTTTGCTGGCCAGCGGGGCAGGGGATGGCCATGTTGCCTTTAACCCCCAAGGCGCGGGCTTTGACAGCCGCACCCGCATTGTGCCGCTGGCACAGCAAACCCGCCGCGACAATCTGGCAACTTTCCCCGATTTTGCCAGCATCGATCAGGTGCCAACCCACGGCGTCACTGTGGGCATTGCCACCATCGCCGCCGCGCGGGCATCAGCCATGTTGGTCTGGGGGGCCGATAAGCGCATCGCCTTTCAACATCTGGCACAGGCCACTACCTATACCCCCCGCTGGCCCGCCAGCGTTTGGGCCAGTTGCCCCGATGCCACCCTTTACGCCGACCGCAGCGCAGCAGGAGACACCCTATGACAAAGTTTCGCATCTGCCTTTTCGGTGCAGGCGAGATGGCAACCACCCATGCCATGAACCTATCTGCCGACCCGCGCATGGAACTGGCCTATATCGTCGATCCATCCGCCGAACGCGCAGGCGCATTGGCGGCGGCCACTGGCGCGCGCATGGTCGATACCGACACCGCCTTTGGCGACCCCAGTATCGCCGCCTATATCATTGCAACGCCCCCGCGCACCCATGCCGATTACCTTCAGCGGGCGGCCCAAACGCAGGCGCATATCTTTTGCGAAAAGCCCATCGATCACGACATAACCCGCGCCCGCGCCTGCCTTGCCGCGCTAAAGGGGCGCGAGGCATTTGTGCAAATGGGCTTTAACCGCCGCTTTGATCCGCATTTCATTGCCCTAAAACAGGCGATTGGCGCGGGCAAAATTGGCACGCCAGAACAAGTCTTGATCATCTCGCGCGATGCCGAAGCGCCGCCTGTCGCGGGGTTTATCCATTCATCTGGCCTGCTGAAAGAAACGGCCGTGCATGATTATGACCTGATCCGATGGCTGCTGGACGATGAGGTGGCCGAAGTTTATGTGATGGCAGACGCGCTGATCAATCCCGACTATCTGACCGTCGGCCAGATTGACACCACGACAACCACGATCCGCATGTCGCGCGGCACGCATGTGACGGTGCTGAATTCCCTGCGCGCGGCCTTTGGCTATGACCAAAGGCTTGAAGTGCTGGGAACGCTGGGGCAAGCCAGCGTTGGCAATGTGGTCGGCTCGCAGCTTGTAGTGTCAACCGCGCAGGGCGTGACGGGCGAGAAACCCTATTTCAGTTACTTTCAGCGTTATAGCGACGCCTACCGCGCCGAGATGCTGGATTTCGCCGCCGCCGTGGCCGATGGTGCGCCCGTGACCCCCGATGCCATAGATGGTTTGCGAGCGTCAGAAATTGCCGAAGCGGCGATTTTGTCGATGACACACAAGCGCCCCGTCAGCCTGTAAGGGTAGCCTCACCCAGTGAAGGGCGATGCCGCGCGCGAAAATCGGCCAACTCGCGCCCTGCCTCGCGCAGGAAAACCTCGCGCAGGGGGGTGACCAATTGTATGCGATCCAGCCGCAGAACCAGAAAAGCTTGCGCGGTTTCGCAATAGGCGGTTAATGTCCAAATTGTTGATTTCAAATCCAAATACAGCGGGCGCATATCGCTGTGCGATAGAATGCCAGACGGCTCGATATGGCTGATGCTGACATAGGCGCGCGCGCGGATGGCGCGGCGCAGGGCGGGCACAAAGGCGGGCGTGCGCGCCGCTCGGGGCGCTTTGGCGGCAAACAAATCGGATGTATCGCCACTGGCAGGGGTGATGGCGGCAATCTTGGTGGCCAAACTGCGCGCGCCTTTGGCAAGCCCCACATCATGTCCCGCCGCGATCATCCGCAGCCCTGCGCGCAGCGCGTCCATCTCGGATGGTGTCAGCATCATTTGCGGCAGCGCCAGCGGCATGCGCAGAATATAGCCAACCCCGCGCTCGCCTTCAATCGCCAGCCCCGTTTGGCGCAGCGTGTCCATATCGCGCCAAATCGTGCGCGCCGTAACCCCATGCGCATGGGCCAAATCGGCGGCGCGGTGCAGCCGCCCATCGCGCAGGGTTTGAATCAGATCAAATAGGCGGTCTGTTCTTGTCTTTGCATCCTGCATGGCATCCATCCTAAGGGCTACTGACATATATATGTCAGTTAAGCCGCAATCAAGCGCGGGTTTGCCTTGCGCTGGGCAGCCCATTGGGCGCAGGTTAGCCCCTGTCGCTGCATGGGGCAGCTAAGGAGACGTAAAATGCAAATGGGGCCAATGCAGCTGTTGCTGATCGCCATTGTGGTGCTGGTATTGTTTGGACGCGGCAAAATCGCAAATATGATGGGCGAAGTGGGCAAGGGCATCACCGCCTTCAAAAAGGGTATGACAGACGGGTCTGCCGAAATTGAAAAGGAGGCCAGCGAAGTGGCCAAAGACGTGACCCCCGCCGAAAAAGACCCTGCCGTCAAAGACAAAGTATAACAGCCGCTTATAGCCAAAGGATAGGCCATGTTTGGGGATATCGGCTGGGCCGAATTGATGATTATTGGCGTGGTCGCGCTGATTGTCATTGGGCCAAAAGACTTGCCAGAAATGTTCCGCCAGCTGGGGCGCGTTATGGCCAAAGTGCGCGCGATGGGGCGCGATTTTTCGCGCGCGATGGAACAGGCGGCCAAGGAATCTGGCGTATCTGACGTGGCCAAAGATATGCGTGCGGCCACGTCGCCCACGGCGATGGGGCTGGATAAAGTGCGCGCGGCGGCGGATAAGTTTGAAAAATGGGATCCGCTGAAACCCGCCAAGCCTGCGGCAAAGCCGCTAACCCCGCCGCCCATGCCGCCTGCGACCCCTGTTGCAGCGGCGCTTGCGGACGTTGCGGTGCCAGAGCCTGCACCTATTGCAGAACCTGAACCCGCCGCAAAACCTGCGCCAAAACCCAAAACGGTTCGCGCAAAAGCGGCCCCTGCGCAAACGGCAGATGGCGCGCAAACACCTGCCGAAACCCCCGCCAAACCCCCCGCCAGAACCCCGCGCAAAAAGGCTGAACCACAATGAGCCAATCCGACACAGTCGATGACAGCGCCGCCCCCCTGATCGAACACCTTAAAGAACTGCGTTATCGCATTTTGGTGTCCATCGCCGCCTTTGCGGGCACGTTTTTGCTGGGCTATCTGATTTGGGATAAGATTTTCAACATCCTGTCGATCCCGATGTGCACCGCGCTAGAGGCGCGCGGCCAAGAATGCCAATTCATTCTGGTCAAACTGCAAGAAGGCTTCTTCGTGGCCATCAAAATCGCCATGTGGGGCGGCTTTGCTATGGCCTTTCCGATTATTGCGTTTCAGTTGTGGCGCTTTGTGGCCCCTGGCCTGTACCGCAATGAAAAGGCGGCGTTTTTGCCGTTTTTGCTCGCCTCGCCTGCCATGTTTGCCGTTGGCGCAACCTTTGCCTATTTCGTGATCCTGCCGTTCGCCTTTTCGTTTTTCCTAGGCTTTGAAGACACGTTCAAGGCCGCGATGGAGGGGTCAAGCTTGGCCACGGCCCCTGCGGGTGTGGTCTATCAGGGCAGTGTCGAGGCCTATCTTTCGCTGACCATGACTTTTGTCATGGCCTTTGGTCTATGCTTTCAATTGCCCGTGCTGCTGACCCTGCTGGGAAAGGCGGGCATTCTGACAGCGGCGGGCCTGAAGGCCACGCGCAAATATGCTGTTGTTGCGATTTTGTTTGTCGCCGCCGTGGTCACCCCCCCCGATGTGATGAGCCAGCTGATCCTATTTGCCGCAGTTTATCCGCTGTATGAAATTTCGATATTTCTGATTGCGCGGTTTGAACGCCAGCGTGAGGCGGAAGAGCGCGCCAATGGCACGTGGGTAGACGAGGATACCGCCACCGATGACTGACGCGCTGCTGCTGCGGATTGCGCAGGCGCTTGAACGTTTAGCGCCGCCGCCAGCCCCCGCGCCCGATTTCACCGCCCCTGCCTTTTTGTGGCACGGGTCTGGGGGGCGGGGCGAGGGCGGGGGCGAGTATCTGGAACCTGTGGCCCATGTGTCAGGCGTTGATCTGCCGCTGCTGGTGGGCATCAACCGCGCACGCGATACGCTGCTGGACAACACCCGCGCCTTTGCGCGCGGGCTGCCTGCCAACAACGCCCTGCTTTGGGGCGCGCGGGGCATGGGAAAATCATCGCTGGTCAAGGCGATACATGGCGCGCTGCGCGGCGAAGGGTTTGATCTAAAGCTGGTTGAACTGGCGCGCGAAGACCTGCCATCCATCCCGCGCCTGCTGGCCCTTTTGCGCGCGGCCCCCTACCGTTTTGTGCTGTTTTGCGATGATCTGTCCTTTGATGCGGGCGATCAGCATTACAAATCCCTAAAGGCCGTGCTGGATGGCGGCATTGCAGGGCGGCCCGAAAATGTGGTGCTGTATGCCACATCAAACCGCCGCCATCTGATGCCGCGCGACATGATCGAAAACGAGGCGCAGGCGGCGATTCACGCCACCGAAGCGATTGAGGAGAAAGTTTCTCTTTCGGATCGGTTCGGCCTGTGGCTGGGCTTTCATCCCTGCGATCAGGATGAGTATTTGGCCATGATTGCGGGATATTTGC
>CAXNEP010000227.1:0-4565 GCA_964200865.1 Cypionkella sp.
TGTTCAAAATCGGGGTTGGCCCGTCTTCCTCGCACACGATGGGGCCAATGGTGGCGGGGGCGCGGTTTTTGGATGCGCTGCGCGCCCTGCCCTTTGCGGTGCATGGGCTGCGCGCCAGCCTGCATGGCAGTTTGGCCTTTACGGGCAAGGGCCATGCGACCGACCGCGCCACGATTTTGGGCCTTGCGGGGTTTGAACCAGCCACCTATGACGCGGCACGCGCCGAGGCGGTGCTGGCGCAGATAGCAGACACCAAAACCATCACGCCCCAAGGGATGGGGCCGCTAACCTTTGACCCCGCCCGCGATTTGATTTTCGATTATGGCCCCGCGCTGGCAGGCCATGCCAATGGGATGATCCTGTCGGCGCTGGACGCGCAGGGCGATGTGATTTTCACCGAAACCTATTATTCCATCGGCGGGGGATTTGTTTTATCCGCGGCCGAGCAGGCCAACGCCAAATCGGCCAAAGCCACGGCGCGGGCCAATGTGCCCTATCCGTTTGAAACTGCCGATGAAATGCTGGAAATGGCGGCCAATTCGGGCAAATCGATAGCCCAGATGAAACGCGCGAATGAACTGCGCTATCGGTCCGAGGCGGATTTAGACGCAGGTATTGCGCGCATTTGGGATGTGATGAACAACTGCATCTCGCGCGGGATGGAGGGCACGGGCATTCTGCCCGGTGGGCTGAACGTGCGCCGCCGCGCGCGCGGGATACACGAGGCGCTAAAGGCCGAGGCAGGGCTGAACATGACCCCGCCGCATACGATCAATGATTGGATGAGCCTTTATGCCATGGCCGTGAACGAGGAAAACGCGGCAGGCGGGCAAGTGGTGACCGCGCCCACCAACGGTGCGGCAGGCGTGGTGCCTGCGGTGCTGCGATATTATTTGGATCATGTCCCCACGGCGCAGGCGGGGCGCATTCCCGATTTTCTGCTAACCGCCGCCGCCATTGGCGGGCTGGTCAAACATAATGCCAGCATTTCGGGTGCAGAATGCGGCTGTCAGGCCGAAGTGGGATCAGCCGCATCGATGGCCGCAGCCGCTCTGTGCGCCGTGCTGGGCGGTACGGCAAAGCAGGTGGAAAACGCCGCCGAAATCGCGCTGGAACATCATTTGGGCATGACCTGCGACCCTGTCAAAGGGTTGGTGCAGGTGCCCTGTATCGAACGCAACGGGCTGGGCGCGATTAAGGCCGTTTCTGCCGCCAGCTTGGCGCTGCGCGGGGACGGTGACCATTTGGTCAGCCTTGATGTGTGTATTGAAACCATGCGCCAAACGGGCAGCGATATGCACGAGAAGTACAAAGAAACCTCGCTGGGCGGTTTGGCGGTGAATGTGCCGAACTGTTAGGGCGGCAAAGAAAGGGGCTTTGCCCCTCGCTGCGCTCACCCCAGGATATTTTAGAAAAAGAGAGGCGAAATTTTAATTTATTTTTAAGGGCTTAGCGGGCGATGCGCAACTCGGCCCGCAGCCCGCCAAGGCGCGAGCTGTGACCCAAGATCAGCTCTCCGCCATGGCTGCGGGCGATGTCGGTGGCAATGGCAAGGCCAAGCCCCACGCCGCCGCCTTGGTTGGGGTTGCGCGCCGCATCCAGCCGCGCAAATGGCTCTGCCGCCGCTAGGCGCTGGTCTTTCGGAATGCCAGGGCCATTGTCTTCGATGATAAAGCGCAAGGTTTCAGGGAAGACCTGCAAGGACACTTCAACTTGGCTGCCATAGCGCTGCGCATTTCCGATCAGGTTATCAAGCGCGCGTGCCACGGCATCTGGGCGCATCATGGACGCATCGGCCCCATTCACTTGGCCAATTTTGATCCCACCCGCGCCCGCAATTCGCGCACGCTGTGCTACAACACGGCGCAGCACTTCGGCAGGATCGGCCAAGACGTTTTCCTCTAGCGCATCGCCGCGCGCAAAGGCCAAGAATTCGTCCAAAAGCCGTTCCATATCGGCGATATCGGCCAGCAGCGCGCGGGTATCTTCATCTTCGGGCAGCAGCGCTAGGCCCAGTTTCAGCCGCGTGAGCGGGCTGCGCAAATCATGGCTGACCCCCGATAACATCAAGGTGCGGCTTTCAATTTGCCGTTCAATACGCGCGCGCATGGCCAAAAACGCCTGCCCTGCCGCGCGCACCTCAGTAGCGCCGCGCGGATTATAGGGCACATGCTGGCCGCGCCCAAAGGCCGCAGCCGCCGCTGCAAGCCGCGTGATCGGGCTGAGTTGATTGCGCATAAAAACAAAGGCGATCAGCGTCATCACGATACTGGCAAAGACCATCAGCACCAAAAGTTGATGCGGGTTAGACGGCGCAAACCGCCCTCGCGCGATTTCGAGGCAAATTGGCCCTGTGGGCGTTTTCAAATACAATTTGACGGTGTTTGGAGCGCCGCGCAAATCGACCGCAATCAAATCTGGCAGGATTTCGCGCAGCGTGCGCAAAATGGATATACCTGCCAAATCAAAGAGGGGGCGAATGTCAGCCGTTGGCGCCTGATCTGCGTCAGCGTTTGGCGCGACCATGCGGATGCCAAAAATGCGCGACAGGGTGCGCGCCTGTTCGGTTTGGCGTGCGGGCGATAGCGTCACATCCAGCAGGGGCAGCAGCACCTGCACATCGCGCGCCACGGCGCCGGTCAGCTGCACCGTCACCCGATCATAATGGCGCTGAATGAACGCGACCGACACCAAAAGCTGCACCACAATCACAGGCACAAGCAAGATCAGGGCCGCGCGGCCAAACAGGGATTTGGGCAAATAGGGCTTGAGTGACAGGCGCATTGCGGCAAGATAGCCGCTATTGGCCAGTTGGAACAAGCCCGATGACATTTGAAAGCGTGATTTCCCCTATAACCCCCAATGTTTTGCGCCTGCGGGCAGCAAACCCTTCGCCGCTGACGGGATCTGGCACAAACTGCTATCTGCTGCGCGGGGGTGATGGCGCGGTGCTGATTGATGCTGGCCCCGATTTGGACGGGCATATCGCGGCCACTTTGGCCGCGCTGAATGGTCTGCCCTTGCGCGCGATTTTGATCACCCATCCGCATCTGGATCATTCGGCCGCTGCGCCAAGGCTTGCCGCACAGACAGGGGCGAAGGTGTATTCCTTTGGCCCGCCCGCCCGCCATGGCGGTGCAGGACAAGAGGGGGCGGATTTTGCCCATATCCCCGATGGTGTTTTGGGCGATGGGGCGCAGATCAGCTTTGGCGACATCGCGATCACAGCCCTGCACACGCCAGGCCATATGCAGGGTCATTTATGCTTTGCATACCGCGATATCTTGTTTTCGGGCGATCATGTGATGGGATGGGCCACCAGCCTTGTGGGCCCGCCCGAAGGCGATATGGCAGCCTACCGCGCGTCCTTGCGTAAATTGCAAGGCCTGCCCTTTGCGCGGTATCTACCAGGGCATGGCGAGACGGTGAATGACCCGTCCGCGCGGCTGGATTATCTGATCCAGCATCGCAATCAGCGCGAGGCGCAGATTTTGGCGGTGTTGGGCGGTGGCCCTGCCAGCGCCCACACTATCGCGGGCAAGATATACACCGAGATCCCGCCTGCCCTGCTGCCTGCCGCTGCGCAAAACGTGCTGGCCCATCTGATCGAACTTGGAGCAATGGGGCGGGTGCAAGGCACAGTTTTCCCAGCGCGCAATACCGTTTTCGCCTTGTGCTAAACAACAGATGCAAGCGGCACAGGAAAACACATAATTTTCTGCGCGCCCCCCTTGCCGCGCCGAACCCCTGTTGCTATACGCCCCCATACCGTTCCGACGTAGCTCAGAGGTAGAGCAGTTGACTGTTAATCAATTGGTCGTAGGTTCGATCCCTACCGTCGGAGCCAATTTCCCAAAGCAAACTTAAAATAGCACTTTTGGGCTTTTCATCGTGTTTTGCATGTCGTTTTTGAAAGTAAGTTGCGCCATTGGTGCGGCGCTCAGAAAAGTTATTTCCAATTTTTGCAATTTATAGCTGTTCGGAAAGCGTGCTTTGCTGCTTCAAGTTTCTGCTTTATTGTTTTGGCTAGGTCTAATTTCACAACATGCTTTTTGATATACCACATCGCAGCGGGGCTGGCTTTATCAGCTTAGCCCCGCTGCGATGGTAAGATAATCATGGTAAGCGCACCTAATCTTTAGATGAAATTATTGTCAGGCAGGCTGAAGGAATCGGCTGTATAGACAGTGCAATCAAAGACAAAAGCATCGCTGAAGCTTTGATCTTCCATGTCCGCGGGCAGCCTGTACTGGCCAGAATCATCTTTAAGGTACGCATCAGTTGTATCGGTGTCGGTGTTTTCTGCGCCGGCATTGAACACAAACGCATCAACATCATCGCCCATGATAATGTCATCGGATTGGGTCTGGGTTTCGGTCGCGGCAACCGAATTGTCTTCCAGCCCAGCTGCATCGTCGCTTTGGGTTAGCGTCCAGTCCGCGTCATAGGTATCTGTCCAGCTGTAGGACGAGCCATCCGCATCGGTGATATCGGTGGAATAGGTGTAGCCTGTGACATTTCCATCGGCATCATAGCTGGCCGCGCAGGCGGTCACGCTGCTGTAG
>CAXNEP010000228.1:0-4564 GCA_964200865.1 Cypionkella sp.
CTCAGCCACCGGCATGCCGCCTTCAGCCTGCCGCAAAATCGCGATGATCTGCGCCTCAGTGTATCTGCTTGTCTTCATGCGAAATCTCCTCATGCATCTTGCCGAGAAAATTCTACTTATGCACCCCCTTACTTTTGGGGGGGATTACCGCGGTCTGCGCTACTTGGCGCTTATATTACTGTTGGGCGCACCTAATCAGTCAGGTGGCCAGACCACTTACAATGGCCGTTTAGTTGAGACGTCTGATTTGCGTATTGAACTTCAGCCCGTGGGCGACGACCAGTTCACGATTAATCTCACAAACAAAATGACCGGTCTTCAAGCGAGTCACGAGTTTGGAGGTGAAGGGGCGAACGATCCAGAGCCGTTCATGTTAGTCCAAAGCCAGTATTGTGATACGCCAGTCATACTGCTGACGGTAAAGTTTCCATGGCGTCACGCGCTTCCCCAGTATCTGCGCGTTCTGGAAACCTACGCATTTCGCGCGTCTGACTTCAATTTCGTCGATTCCACCTTCGGCCCGCTGACTGACATAGCATTGGCCGATGTTTCGGCATACGGGCCGTCCGAACTGGACATGTTGCCACCGATCAAGGTGCAATGCCGCTTGGTAAATGATTTGGAGCCCTTTGAATTCTTGGAACAAATAGACAAGTAAAGGCCTCCTGACCCAGAGAAGGTTCGACCGCAGTCCCACCTCCTCCGCCAGACTTCCAACCTATTGCATTGTTTCAAATATCGTTTAGCCGTTGGCTTGGATTTCTGCGGCCCGTATTGTCCCCCGCTCAAACATGGAATGCGTGCTACGGTGTTGGGGGTACCCAAGGTTCTATGTGCCTAACAATTTATGCCTGCGTTTTTCAACATGGCGCGCGTGCGAAAGGCGGCGCGTGTGGCTGGGTCTTTATTCCGCTTGGCCCCAAATTCCAATGATATTAACCTGATATATATCGGCGGCTGGTCAAGCGCGCCGCCCCAGCGAAGAGATGGCAACTGCGGCAATCACAATGCTGCCCACCAGCATTTCGCGTACATAACTGTCGACCTGCATCTGCGTCAATCCATTGTCCAAAATTCCCAAAATCAGCACGCCGACCAAAGTGGCCAGCACACGCGGCTCGCCTTGTTTTCCCATGGTCATGCCCAGAAAAACGGCCGCAATTGCATCCAGCATCAGCCCCGCCCCTTGGGTTGGGTTGGCTGACGCAACGCGGCTGGCATACATCAGCCCTGCCACAGCCGCACCAAACCCCGTAATGGCAAAGGCCGCAAGGCGCGCGCGCGCCACGTCGATCCCTGCAAGGCGGGCTGCCTCGATGTTGCCGCCAATGGCATAAAGTTTGCGGCCAAAAACCGTATGCTCCAACGTTACCCAAACCAGCGCCAAGGTGACGATTGCCACAATGGTTAGGAACGGCAACTGCGCACCCGCAAGGCCCACCCCGTCCAGTGGCACGCCGCTGCGGGCAAATTCACCAAAGGGTTTGGGAATATCGCGGCCAAATATCGTCTCGCCGCCGCTGATGAAAAACGCAAGGCCACTAAAGATGGTCAGCGTGCCCAGCGTGGCGACAAAGGGCAAAATGCCCAAGTAAGCCACCAGCGCGCCGTTGATCAGCCCGCCCAAAATGCCCGCCGCCACGGCCGCCGCGACGCCCACCCAAATCGGATAGCCCATCGCAAACAAAACCGCTGCCACGATGCCCGCCAAACTGGCTGTCGAGCCGACGGATAAATCAAAATCATTCATCACCATCACTACAGTCATGGTAAAGGCCACCACAGACAGCATCGCAATTTGCTGCGAGATGTTGATCAAATTACGCGCTGTCAAAAATGTGTCGGGCAATTGCGCTGCAAAGAACAGCACAATCACCAAAAGGCCAATCAATGTGCCCAAATGGCGCAAAACGGGAATCATATCGGCTCCGAGATTAAAGATTTTGCCGCAGGCGGGGCGGCGTAAAAGGCGCGAAGTAGATCATTGGGGCCAAGGCCCGCGGTATTGAGAATTCCTGCCTGTTTGCCCGCTTTCAGCACCAAAATACGATCACTTAAACCAAGCAGTTCAGGCAAATCGCTAGAGGCCAGCAAGATTGCGCAGCCCTTGGCGCTAAGTTCGCGGATGAGGCTGTAAATTTCATATTTCGCGCCCACATCCACCCCGCGCGTGGGATCATCCAGCAGCAAAAGGCGAGGGGGCTGTGCCAGCGCGCGCGCGAAGATGACCTTTTGCTGATTGCCGCCCGACAATTGCCAAACGGGCTGCTCTGGCCCTGCGGCTGCAATGCCAAGGCGGGCGGTTAAATCTGCTGTCAGGGCGCGCTCGCTGCGCAGGCTGGCAAATATGCCCTTGTAATGGGGCAACATCGCATTGGGCCGCGTGCCCATGGCCATCATCAACCCTTCGGTGCGGCGCTCTTGAGGCACATAGACGACACCGCGCGCCCAAGCGGCACTGGGAGATAGCGGCACTGGTGCGCGCATCAGCTTTGCCATCCCTTTACGGGGCGGCTCTAGCCCCAAGAACAGGCGCAGCAGGGCGGTTTGTCCAGCACCGGCAAGTCCGCCAATGCCCAGAATTTCGCCCGCGCGCAGACTAAAATTCAGCCCCGACAGCGACTTGGTGGCCACATATTGTGCGCTGCAAATCACATCGTCGCCTAAATCCCAGTCTACCCGACTTGGGCGCGGCGGAAAGGCATCGGCCACGGCGCGCCCTGTCATTGCCAAAATAATCTCATCTTTGCTGGTACTTGCCAGCGGCGCCGTCATCACCGCGCTGCCATTGCGCAGCACAGTGACATCATCGCAAATCTGCATCACCTCGTTCAGGCGGTGAGACACATACAAAATCGCTGCGCCTTGCGATTTCAGGCGGGCAATGACATCAAACAGCGCCTCTGCCTCGGTTTGCGAAAGGGCGGCAGTCGGTTCGTCCAGAACATAAAGGCAGGGCTGCTGCGCCCCATCATGGCCCACAAAGGCCGCAGCAAGTTTGACGAGCATCCGCTCGACTGGCGAAAGGCTGCCCGCCGCGCGTCGCATATTCAGCGGCGGTGCGCCCAGTTGGTGCAACGCATTTGCGGCGCGGCGGGCCATTTCGGGCCAATCCACCAACCCGCCCCAGCGCATGGGCGTAGGCTGGCCCAAAAGAATGTTTTCCGCCACCGACAGTTGCGGGACGATGTTCATCTCTTGGTGGATAAACCGAAAACCCGCCGCAGTTGCATCTGCTTGGCTCCGCAAGGCCAAATCTTGGCCGTTCTTACGCGCGGCCATCTGATCTGCGCGCAGTGCGCCTGCAATCAGTTTGATCAGCGTGGATTTACCCGCACCATTTTCACCCATCAGGGCATGGACACGCCCACCCACCAGCAGCAGCGAGACATCATCCAGCACACAGGCCGCACCATAGCGTTTTGTCAGGCCAGAAAACTTGATGACGTTCGGCATTGAGGTATCCAAATCAATGCCCCAGCGCGCACCCTTAGAGCGGCGGCGCTGGGGCAAATGCTGTGTTGCAGTGTTATTGGGCCGCGTTGCCCGCAGTGATCAGAACTGTTGGCACATACATGACTTTGGACAGAATGGTTTTGCCTGCAATGGCGTCTGCCGTGGCGGCAAAGGTTGCCTTGCCAATACCTGCAAAATCCTGCGCCATCGAGGCCTCAAAATTGCCGCCCGCCGCGATGGCTTCGCGCGCTTGGGGGTTTGCGTCAATGCCTGTGATGACAATGCCTTCGCCCGTGCGGCCTGCCGCCTCGATCGCTTGCAGCGCGCCCAAGGCAGGCTGATCCCAAGCGGCCCAAACAGCCTTGATGCTGCCAGGTTCGGGGTTGGCGGCCAAAATGGCCTCCATCTTTGCGCGGCTGTCGGCAATGCCGCCGTCTTGCACATCGGGGGTCACGCGGTCTAGCACAGTAATGTCGGGGTGGTTGGCGAAAACCGCATCGGCAACTGCGCCGCGCACTTGCACGGGTGGAAAGGCATCAAACACAAACATCACCACATTGCCCGCGCCGCCAATACGGTTGGCCACGTAAACCGATGTTTCCGCCGCCATGGCATAGCCGTTCGACGTAACGTTCGTCACCAGCAGCGGGTCTGCGCCCGCGTCCATGCCGATCACGGGAATCTTAGCATCGGCAGCCGTTTGCAGCCCTGCGGCCACTTGGGCGGGATCTACGTTGATGACAATCGCATCAACCTTTTGCGTCACCGAATCCTCGATCCGCGAGATGACAGCCGCGACATCGCCAGCGGTATCAATAACGTTGACTGTCCAGCCTTTGGCCTTTGCCTCGGCCTCAAAGGCGCTGACATAGGCCTGCGTTCCAGGCTGTGCCAAAAACGGTGTGATAATGGCCACGTTTTGGGCCAAGGCGGCGGTGGCACTGATACCCAGTGCGGCCACTGAAAGAAGTAGGTTTTTCATGTCGTTCTCTCTCTCCCTGTTATCGGCGTAAGTGCCGTTTTTGTGCCCACCGCGTTGAAACTGGGGGCGGTTTATAGTTGCGCAATGCGCCTGCCAATCGCATCATTTGCGGCAATTGCATCGGTG
>CAXNEP010000229.1:0-4546 GCA_964200865.1 Cypionkella sp.
GCCACCGTTGGGCGACCCTTTCCGAGATCTTAGGAGATGGGGAGGTTAGGTTCCTGCCCAATCTGAAGTAAGTTTATCTAAGAGGTTGCCCTTAGAAAACACACCCCACGACTGTCCCAACACCACTCTCCAATATCACTCTAGACACTGGATCACCTCCTTTCAAAATGGTTGCCGATAAGGGTAAGGTGACACAGATTTTGTGTTTGTCAAAAGTTTTTACGCAACATTTGTCACATATTTTGCAATCGCCAGTCGAAATGGCAAAAGTGCACACAGATCGACCAAGATTTTCACCGCAAAATCGGCCAAGGCCAGCGATACCCACAGCGGCACGGCAGGCCCGATGCCCAAAAGCGGCACCGCATCCAGCGCCCATGCCACATCGGTGGCGGGGGATATCCAGATGAAGGCGGCGGAAAAGGCCAGTGTAAAGAACACCGCCGTATCCAAGGCGCTGCCGAAGAAGGTTGAAATCAGCGGCGCGCGCCACCATGCGGCATGGCGCAAGCGGTTGAACACGGCAATATCCAAAAACTGGCCAAGGAAAAACGCCGTCGCGCTGGCAATGGCCACGCGGATGGTGACCAGCGGGCCAAATTCGCCCGAAATTTGCGTGCCAATCGCGCTGGCGATCAGCCCCGCGACAAGGCCCACCAGCACCACGCGCCGCGCAGCTTGCGGGCCGTGGAATCGGTTGACCAAATCAGTGACCAGAAACGCCAGCGGATAGCTGAACGCGCCCCATGTCAGCCATTGGCCAATGGGAAACTGCACCAATATGTTCGATGCCAAAACGATGGAGGCCATGGCGACGGCGCCAAGCATAAGATGTTTCATGATGTTTTCCGTTTTTTCAAGGTTGCGGAGACTTGTGCCCAATGGGCAAAGCGAAGACCTTGGGCATTAGGCCAAGGCTGTGCCCCCGTCAATCGGGCAGGGTGTATTCCACAATGCCCGAGGACAAAAACGGCAGAAAATTATTGTCTGCCACCATGCTGGCGCGCAAATGCCCTGCGCCATCGCGCCAAACAGACAGGCCTTCCAGATTGTCATGCAGGCCCACCGCGCTTTCAAACAGCACCTCAATCGGGCCTAGTGCGTCTTGGCCCACGGTGGTGCGGATCAGTTTGGATGAAAACCCCATCAGCCCGTGAAACTGACGCAGCAAAACGTACAGCCGCCCATCGGGGCCGAAATCGGCTGCAACGGGCATGAACCCATCATTGCGGGGAAGTGACAGGTCTTTATCCCAAACCCCTGCGCGCAAGCGGTATATCGGAAAAGGCCGATCAACCGCACCCGAACGTTCGGGCATGGTGTACAGCGCGCCATCGTTGTCTATCGCCAGCGCCTCTAAAGCGGAATTTGCCTGCAAGCTTGGAAAATCGGGGTGGCCTTCCAAATTTTCGGCAGGCCCATCCAGCCGCGAATAGCGCAGCAGGCGCGCAACACCTTCAAACGAGATATAGCTGACCCCGTCTGCCCCTATCGCCAAGCCTTCACTATCGTTTCGACCTGGACTTAGCGGCGCATCACCCAAGGCCTTTAGCCGCGCAAAGGGCGCAAGCGACACCCCCGTGATCTGCCCCGCCGAATTTCGTACAACTGTGCCCGTGGTATAAGACCCCTGATCTGACAGCAGGGTCAGCGCCCCGCCATCATCTGACATGTCTATCGCCGATAGCCCCCCAAACAGCGGGTCATCTGATTGCAATTCGAAAGACGCCAAAAACCCCGCGGGGGGCTGTGGCGCGGCGCTGCCTTGCAGGCCAAGCACGGCAAAAGCGGCCACTAAGGCGCTAAAAGAACGTCGCGACATTGATTGGGTAAATCTGATAAAATAAAGTTCTTTGCCGATTTTTCTGGCTCTTCTGGTTTTGATGGGGGTTTGGGTTTTTTGGTGGGCTGCGGCGGGTTCAAGTAATCGGTCACCCACCACATCAATGTTTCATCACAGCCGTTGCCACCCTTGGACAAGGTGGCTACCGTTGGCCTTTGCTTATCGCATAGGCGCGCGCCGGCTGGGCATTTCAGACGCACATGAAAATGGGTGTCGTGCCCCGCCACGGGGCGAATTTTTTGCAGCCAAGCGGTATCGGCATCGCTTGCTGTTTTGCACATTTCAATTTTCACGGCGGCGGCCACGAAAATGCGGTCAACCCGTTTGTCCGAAGCGGCGGCGCGCAAAAGGGCATGGTGGTTGCGCGTCCAATTCTCGGTCACCGAGCGTTGATCTGCCGACCGCACGGGGATGGATGAAATCTCCTCGCGCTGCTGACGGGTTAGGTTCAGGCTGCGGGGCGGTAGCATCCAGACATCTGCATCCAGCCCAATTTGGTGGCTGGCGTGGCCCGATGTCATTGGCCCGCCGCGCGGCTGGCCAATATCGCCAATATAAAGCCCCGCCCAGCCCACCTGCGTGGCGGCGGCGGACAGGTCTTTCAGATAATCAATCATCACGGGATGGCCGAAATTGCGATGCCGCGACAGGCGCATCGCCTGCCATGTTGGCCCGCTTTCAGGCAGTTCGACCAGCCCTGCCGCGCAGCCGCGCGCATAGGTGCCAATAGGCATAGCGTCTTGCTGGCTGGGGGTTTTCGCCGCGCCAAACAATTCGCGGGCCAGCGGTTCGGCCAAACTGGGCGCGGGGGCAATTACCAAAAACGCTGCAACTATCCTTGCAATCATGCCATTTCCCCCCTTGGGCGCACCCAGATCAACAATACCAACCCCAAAATGAACAACAGCACAACCGGCGAGATGCCGATCCGCGCTGATCCGCTGATATGCGTGACAATGGCAATCAGCAAGGGCGAGATGAACGACGCAACTTTGCCCGATAGGGCGAACACGCCAAAGGCTTCGGTTGCGCGGTCTGGCGTGGTGTGGCGCACCAGCATGGTGCGGCTGGCGGCCTGCAATGGCCCCCCCGCCCCGCCAATAAGCGCGCCGCAGATGTAGAAGATGACATCGGCGGTGCTGCCAGCCTCGTCCAGCGGAATGCCATATAGGCTATCACGCGACAGGCCGACAATCACGATACAAACCGCAATCAGCACAATGATCGCCCCCGTTAGAACGGGCTTGGGGCCAAAGCGTTTGTCCAGCCGCCCGCCGATCCAACTGGCCACAACGGCTGACAGCGCGCCCAAAATGCCGAAAATCCCGATTTCCTTGATAGACCAGCCCAGCACATTGCTGGCGTAAACCCCGCCAAAGGCATACAGCCCATTCAGCGCATCGCGGTATAGCAGCGATGATGCCAGATAGGCTGACAAGCTTTTGCGAAAACGCAGCCCTGCGATAAAGTCACGCAAACTGCCCAGCGCCGCGCCAATGTGAATCCGCCCCACGCCTGCAATACGCGGCTCGCGCACCCACAAGAAAAACGGAATCATAAACACCGCATACCATAGCGCGGCCAGCGGGCCTACGATACGGGTTCCTTCACGCGATTCGGATTCGTGTCCATATATCGGCGTTATCTCAAAGATGGTTTTGCCAGTTGTATCATCCCCAATAAACAAGCCCAGCATCAATATCAGTGCCACCAGCCCGCCCAAATATCCAAAGGCAAAGCCCGACCCCGAAATTTTGCCAATATCATCGTGATCGGTCAGCGTGGGCATAAGCGCATTGGTGAAAATGGTGGTAAATTCCATACCAATAAAGCCAATGGCGAAAAAGCCGACGGCCCAATACAGCGTATCCAACTCGCCCCCCGGCATGACCCACCACAGGGCGAATGCGCCGGTGACATAAAACGCCGAAAAAATCCAAATCCACACCATGCGGCGGCCAGACCCATCGGCCACAGCGCCCAAAATCGGGGCAAGTATTGCGATGATGATCGAACTGGCCGTCAGCCCATAGCCCCAGAACGATTGCGCGGCAGCCTTTGCCGCCTCTTCCTCCAGCCCTGCGCCCATGTAATAGCCGCGCGCGATTTCGGCGAAATAGGGGCCAAAGATAAAGGTCAGCAGCAGGGTGTTATAGGGCTGGCTGGCCCAATCGAAAAAATACCACCCCCAAATGCGTTTGCTTGGTGAAATTTCGCTCATGTCTCGCCCCCCGTTTTGCCTGATACAGCCCGAAAGCGGACGGGCTGGCAAGCGATTTAGCGCAAACTGCCGCCTTCGGGCGGCCAAGGGCGCTGCGCATCTGCCGCAATCCATGCGTTTACCCAATCAGGCAAGGGCGGGCTGGGCATATCTGCGCCCAATGCTGCCACCATTTTGGCAGGGGCCACCATCCCGCCTTTGGAAATGATGGCACTGCGCAGCAGCATCTGGGCCGTACATTCATCGCCCCGCCAAAAGCTTTGCTCCATAAAAATAAACCGATCATCCCAGCCAATCACGCGGGACACCTGCCGCAGGCGTTGAAACAGGGTGACACGGCGGCGGTAGCGGGTGGAATTGCCCGCCACCGTCAGCCCCCAGCCGTTTTGCGCCAGAACCTTGTCCAAACCCATGCGCCGCGCCATCGGAATGCGGCCCAGATCAAACAGCGTCAGCGTTCGGCCGTTGTTCAGCTCGCGCCA
>CAXNEP010000230.1:0-4533 GCA_964200865.1 Cypionkella sp.
GATCAGTTGATGCAGGTGTTTTTGAACCTGCTGAAAAACGCATCCGAAGCGGCGGGGCCAAAGGGTGGCACCATTCGCCTGCATACGTTCTACGACCATTCCCTGCGCCGCAAGCGCCGCGATGGCAGCCAAGCCGCCTTGCCCTTACAAATTGAAATCATCGACGATGGCCCCGGCATTCCGCCCGATATTGCAGCGGATATTTTTGAACCCTTTGTGTCGGGGCGCGAAAATGGCACGGGGCTTGGCCTTGCGCTGGTGTCCAAAATTATCACCGATCACGAGGGCTGGATTTCGGTCGACAGCCACCCAGGGCGCACCGTGTTTCGCATTTCTATGCCGCTTGCGCCCGCAACTTTACAGGAGGCCAAATAAATGGACGGAACCGTTCTTGTTGCCGATGATGACCGCACCATCCGCACCGTGCTGACGCAGGCCCTTACGCGGGCGGGGTGCAAGGTTCATGCGACATCTTCCTTGATGACGCTGATGCGCTGGGTCGAAGAGGGCAAGGGCGATTTGGTGATATCTGATGTGATTATGCCCGACGGCAACGGGCTGCACGCCCTGCCCAGCATTTCCAAACTGCGCCCGGGCCTGCCAGTAATTGTCATCTCGGCACAAAACACCATTATGACGGCCATTCAGGCCGCCGAGGCCGAGGCGTTTGATTATCTGCCCAAACCTTTTGATCTGCCCGATTTGATGAAGCGGTCGGCCCGCGCGCTGGAGATGAAGCGTTTTGCGCCCAAAGTGGCCGCCCCCCCGCGCGAGGCAGGCGATGATCTGCCCTTGGTGGGGCGCACGCCTGCGATGCAGGCGCTGTATCGGCTGGTCGCGCGCGTAATGAACGCCGATTTATCGGTGCTGATTTCGGGCGAATCGGGCACGGGTAAATCGCTGATTGCCAAGGCCATTCACGATTTTTCAGATCGGCGCAATCAGCCCTTTGTGGTGGCGGGCGCGGCCGATTTGGCGGGGGTGGATGGCATTTCCGCGCTGCTGGCGCGCGCCAAGGGCGGCAGCCTGCTGCTGGACGAGGTGGGCGATTTTGACGATGACGCGCAGGCCCGTTTGGTGCGGATGCTGGATGTGATGGCCGAACCCAACGCCCGCATCATGGCCACCAGCCAGACCGATTTGCAGGCCAAAATGGAAAGCGGGGCCTTTCGCAAGGATTTGTATTATCGCCTTGGCGGCGTTGTCATTTCGGTGCCGCCGCTGCGCGAGCGGGTCGAAGATATTCCGCTGCTGGCCGAGCATTTTCTGGCCAAAGGTGAGCGGGAAACAGGCACCGCCCGCCATCTTGCCCCCGCCGCGATGGAGGTGGTGCGCGCCCATCCTTGGCCCGGCAATGTGCGTCAATTGGAAAATGTACTTAAACGCTTGCAAGTCACCGCGTCCGAGCCTGAAATCACCAAATCCGAATTGGATATGGCGATGGGCGGCGCGCAGGCCCTGCCCAGCCCGCGCAGTGGCGGCGTGATCGAGGGGGAAAAACTGTCAGCTTCCGTCGCGCGGCATCTGAAGCGGTATTTCGATTTGCACAATGGTCAGTTGCCACCCAACGGGGTGTATGACCGCATTTTGCGCGAAATCGAGGTGCCGCTGATTGAAATCGCGCTGGATGCCACGGCAGGCAACCAAGCAAAATGTGCCGATCTTTTGGGAATCAACCGCAATACCTTGCGTAAAAAGATCACCGAACTGGATATTTCCGTGACAAGACGCCGCAAGCTGATGTAAAAGCGCCACAACACGTGGCGTTTGGGTGACTCTGCCCTAAACCGCCATCGGGGGAATATTGGGGTAGGGCGTGAACGGCGCTTTTCGCAGCACTGTAGGAACACGGCTGTCGCGTTGGCGTCGCAGCAGGCTTTTGCGCAATTATGCCGCCGTGGCGCTGATTGTGCTAGGCCCGCTGCTGGCGGGGCTGACCTTTTTGGCGCTGGGGCCGTTCGCGCTGTCGGCAGGGTCGGACGCGCTGCGGTTGGTGCTGCTGGCCGATATGATTTATGTGTTGATTGTGGCCACCACGGTGGCCGCGCGCGTGGCGCAAACTGTGGCGGCGCGGCGGCGCAATTCGGCAGGATCGAAACTGCATTTGCGCCTGACGGGGGTGTTCGGGCTGGTCGCCCTAGTGCCCACGGTTTTGGTGGCCGTCTTTGCCGTGCTGACGCTGAACATCGGGCTAGAGGGGTGGTTTTCGCAGCGCGTGCGCGATGTGGTCGGATCATCGCTGGCCGCCGCCACCGCCTATAATGCCGACCAAACCAGCGCCTTGCGCCAAGATGCCAGCGCCTTTGCCGCCAGCTTGGATGGCGCGCGCCGAGATAGGCTTTTGCGTGCCGATACCCAAGTGCGCGATGCTTTGGGCCAGCTGTTACCGCAAGTGCAGCGCGGCCTTTCTGAAGTGTATTTCATCGATGGCGCAGGCACGATTCGCGCGCGCGGGCCGCGCAGTTATCTGTTCGGATATGAACAGCCCAGCCCCAGTGATTTCGGCGCGGCGAATGCGGGCGAGATCGTGATTGCGCAAGATTGGCCGCAAAACGAGATGCGCGCGCTGATCCGCCTGACCGAATTTGCCGACCGCTATCTGTATATCACTCGCATCGTTGATGGGCGCATTTTGCAATTGTTGGACGAGGCGCAGCAAAACGTGCGCCTTTATCAGCAATTAGAAGAAGATCGCGGCCGTGTTTTGTTTAATTTCGGCCTGATTTACATCGGCTTTGCGGTGATTTTGGTGCTGGCGGCCGTATGGATGGGCATGTGGTTTGCTGAACGTCTGTCGCGCCCTGTAGGGCGGCTGGCGCTGGCGGCGGAACGCGTGGGCCGCGGCGATTTGGATGTGCAAGTCACCGAAGAGCAGAGCGATGATGAAATTGCCACTTTTGGCCGCGTTTTCAACCAGATGACGCGGCAATTAAAGGCGCAGCGCGACGATTTGCGCGCCACGAATGCCATCACCGAAGAACGCCGCAGGCTGTTTGATTCGGTTCTGTCTTCGGTCACCGCAGGGGTGATTGGGCTAAATGATGCGGGGGCGATCGATTTTGCCAACCCTGCCGCGCTGTATTTGCTGGATTTGCCAAAAGATCAGCACGGCCAAAACCTTGCCCTTGCTGTGCCAGAATTTGGCCCCTTGCTGGCGCGTCTGGTCGATGGCGGCGGCAGCGCCCTGCAAGAAGAGGTGCGGCTGACGCGGCGCGGCAAATTGGAAAGCCTTTTGGTGCGCATCAGCAAACGGCGCGGCGCGACGGGCGGGCTGGAAGGGTATGTGGTGGCCTTTGATGATGTGACCGAACTGGTTTCGGCCCAGCGCATGGCCGCATGGGGCGATGTTGCGCGGCGCATCGCGCACGAGATTAAAAACCCGTTGACCCCCATTCAGCTTTCGGCAGAGCGGATCAAACGCAAATTTCTGCCCCAAGTGCAAGATACCGCCGATTTAACCCAACTGACCGAAGTGATCGTGCGCCAGACCAATGATCTGCGCCGCATTGTGGATGAGTTTTCGCGCTTTGCCCGCATGCCCGAACCTGATCGGCGCGCGCAAGATATTGGCGCGCTGCTGCGGGCGGCGGTGCTGCTTCAGGAAAACGGCCAGCCTGCGGTGCGCTTTGTCAAATCTATTCCCCCCGCGCCGATGATGCTGGAAATTGACGGCACGATGATTGGTCAAGCGCTGACAAACCTGATGAAAAACGCGGGCGAAGCCATTGATGAATATAAAGAAAAAGCCGCGCCCAATCATAAAGGCGAAATCCATGTATCGCTTAGCCAAGGCAGTGGCCACGTGCACATAACTATTGCCGATAATGGCGCAGGCCTGCCCGAAGACCGCTCGCGCCTGTTTGAGCCCTATATGACCACGCGCGCAAAAGGAACGGGTCTGGGCCTGCCGATTGTCAAGAAAATCATCGAAGAACACGGTGGCACCCTGACATTAACCGATGCCGCCCCCTTTGCGGGGGCCGCCCATGCAGGGGCGCTGGCCACCATCACGCTGCCCTATGCGGCCACATCACAGACCAAGGAGCACGACCAACCATGAGCATTCTGATCGTTGATGATGAAAAAGACATCCGCGAACTTGTGGGCGATATTCTGCGCGAAGAGGGTTTCGCCGTGCGCCTTGCCGCCAATTCGGACGAATGTATGGCGCAGATCAACACCGATGCGCCCAGCCTTTTGATTTTGGATATTTGGCTGAAAGACAGCCGCATGGACGGCATTGATATTCTAAAATCCGTGCGCCGCGATAACCCAGATATTCCTGTGGTGATTATCTCGGGCCATGGCAATATTGAAATCGCCGTCGCCGCCATTAAACAAGGCGCGTATGATTTCATCGAAAAACCCTTTAATATCGACCAGTTGATGGTTGTGGTGACGCGGGCGATGGAAACATCGCGCCTGCGGCGCGAGAATGCCGATTTGCGCAAACGCGAAGTCACCAGCAGCGAAATGCTGGGCAATTCGGCGGCGCTAAAGGGGCTGAAGGCGCAGCTGGATAAGGTGACCAAA
>CAXNEP010000231.1:0-4509 GCA_964200865.1 Cypionkella sp.
GGGCCACGGGATTGTCGAATGCGAAACCATCTTGCTGCACAGCAAAACAGGATCAATCCGCCGCATCAGTTACCGCGCGCCACTGAAATAGCGCGCGGCAAACTTGCGGTACTAGAACCTGTAAGACACACCCAATGTTAGGAATGGGATAGCAGGCAGATCTTGCAGGTCTTGGTTGAAGTTACGGATGCCTTCTTCGAAATCGGCCTGAAGCGGCGTGCCCGTCAAAAAGTCGCTAGAAGCTGTCACCGTATATGTGCCAAATTTCGCGCCAATCTCAGCCAAAATGCCAAAACCGTTGTTAAAGGTTTTCGCGTATCCAATGGCCAGAACCGGCGCCAACGAATCGCTTTGTTTGAATTCCATTTCCGTCGTGCCCGTATAGACGGTGCCGTCAACCTCTGGGTCAGTCACGTCAGCTGACAAATTATAGCCGCCTACAACCACACCACCCGACAGGCGGAAACCGCTGGAAAAACCGCCGCGAAACGGGTGGTAATCGGCCATCAGACCTGCGCTTGCAGTATCAAAGCTGCCATTGAAATCGTTGTTATCAAACTGCTCGTCCAGATCAATCTTGCCGAAATAAATCGGCAGGCGCGCTACCAAGTTATCATTCGCTTTGTAATGTGGGCCAATATAGAAACCCAAGGTTGAAACACCCGTTTCAAATCCGAACTTGTTCTGCATGTCTTGGGCCGCAGCGGCAAATGGCGCAACGGTCATCAAGGCAGCCGCCAAAGGCATAGCCAATGTTTTCTTGTTCATCAAAGTATCCACTCCTTGCATGATCGTTTGTTTTTCATCACCATCCTTGCCCCATTGCGTAAAGCTTTGGCATGGCACCTGTCAATTCACAGCCCTATTTCTATTTTGGGTTGTGGCGCGCAAAACACGGTCTGGGTTGAACGGCGCTTGAAGGCCAGGAAAGAATGGGGCATCACATGCGGATGATCCAACGCGCCTTCCTAAATGTTGAAACCTCATTGACGGGCAGGCGTTGGATTGGCCCCGCGCCTGACGCGCAGCGCATGGCCGAGGCAATAGCCCAAGCGGCAGATTTGCCCATGGCGGTTTGCCAGATTTTGGCCCAGCGCGGAATTGCGCCGCAAGCGGCGGCGGCCTATTTGGCCCCATCCTTGCGGGATTTGCTGCCCGATCCACGCGGCCTGCGCGATATGGACAAGGCCGCAGAACGGCTGCTGACGGCAATCGCGGCGCGCCAACGCATTGCCATTTTTGCCGATTATGATGTGGATGGCGGCGCGTCGGCGGCGCTGCTGCTGTGCTATCTTCGGGCGCTGGGGCTAACCGCTACGCTATACATTCCCAACCGCATCGACGAAGGGTATGGCCCCAATGACGCGGCCATGGCCAGCCTTGGCGCCGCGCATGATCTGATTATCTGCGTCGATTGCGGCACGCTCAGTCATGGCCCCATTGCGGCCGCGGGCTGCGACGTTATCGTGCTAGATCATCACTTGGGCGGCGAAACCCTGCCCAGCGCCGTGGCCATCGTAAACCCCAATCGCATGGACGAGGCGGGCGAACTGGCCCATCTTTGCGCCGCAGGCGTGGTGTTCCTGCTGCTGGTCGAAGCAAACCGGCAGCTGCGCGTCAAAGGAAATCAGGTGCCTGATCTGATGGCATTTCTTGACCTTGTCGCTTTGGCGACCGTGGCCGATGTGGCCCCTCTGATCGGCGTGAACCGTGCCTTTGTACGCCAAGGCCTAAAGGTAATGGCGCGGCGCGAGAGGGCGGGGCTGCGCGCGCTGTCCGATATTGCGCGTATGGACGCGGCCCCCAACGCCTATGCGCTTGGCTTTGTGCTGGGCCCGCGCATCAACGCAGGCGGGCGCATTGGGCAGGCCGATTTGGGCGCGCGGCTTTTGGCCACGGCCAGCGAATCCGAGGCCGCCGCCTTAGCCGAACGGCTGGATGTGCTGAACACCGAGAGGCGCGATATTGAGGCGGCCGTGCGCGCCGAAGCCTTGGCGCAGGCCGAGGCGCGGGGCCTCGATGCCCCCCTTGTTTGGGCCGCTGGCGATGGCTGGCATCCAGGCGTTGTCGGCATTGTCGCCGCCCGCCTGAAAGAGGCCGCGCGCCGCCCTGCCGTGGTGATTGGATTTGATGGTGATATTGGCAAAGGCTCTGCCCGTTCGATTTCGGGCGTGGATCTGGGGGCCGCGGTGCAGCGCCTTGCCGCCGAAGGTCTGCTGATCAAAGGGGGCGGGCATAAAATGGCCGCAGGTCTTACTGTGGCACGCGAACATCTAAAGGCGGCGATGGAGCGTCTTTCGGAATTGCTTGCAAAACAGGGCTCTGGCGCGGGAGAGGGTTTGGATTTGCGCATTGATGCCCTATTGGCCCCCAGCGCGGCATCGCCCGAATTGGTGACGCAAATCGACTCCGCCGGCCCCTTTGGCGCATCTGCCTCCGCCCCCCGCTTCGCCTTTGCCGATATGGCAGTGTCAGCGCGGCCAATGGGTATCGGGCACCTGCGCCTGTCTTTTGGCGATGGGCTGGGCCCAAAGCTGGAAGGCGTGCTCTTTGGCGCGTTCCAAACCCCTATGGGGGATGCGCTGCTGGCAGGTGGCGCGGGGCGATTCCACCTTGCGGGGCGGATCGAAGTGAACACATGGGGCGGGCGTTCGCGCGTGCAACTGCGTATCGAGGACGCTGCGCGCGCGTAAAAAAGGCGTGCGTGCGCAGGCGCTGAAATCTTGCAAAAATCCTAGACGTAAACTTCATTTTTCCTCTTGCACTCAAATCCCCGCCCCACTAAAGACGCGTCACGAACAGCGTGGCCCGTTCGTCTATCGGTTAGGACATCTGGTTTTCAACCAGGCAAGAGGGGTTCGACTCCCCTACGGGCTGCCACTTTTCCTTAAAATTATTGTTAGAAACATCGGGGATATTCGGTTACACCCTTGGTCGGCTAACGCATTCAAGCGTGCGAGCGGAATGTTTGCTGCGCAGCATTGAAGGGGTTGATGTTCCCCCGGCGGCGCCCGTTTGCCGCGCACTGGCATGCACATTGTGATTTTGAACTTCGGTCGGACGCGCGCGGCGTGGCAACGTTCCAACGCGCCTTTGGTCACGACTTTTCCGATGGCGACGTGAAGGTTGCAGCGGGCTCTTTCTTCTACCGACTTTTCCCGTGACCACTATGCCATGTTCGCAGATTAAGCTGCGGCCGTGGCTTCTTGCTGGCTTACGTTACGTTAAGTAGTGAAGTTATCTTGTCAGGTTGCAGGCTTTGTCTATGCTGATGCGATCAAGCAGCGCAAAGCTGCAGCGAAAACAAGGAGTCCAACATGAAGAAACATCTTTTGCTTTCAACCGTTCTGTCACTGGCTGTTGCAAACGCGGCCTTTGCCGCGCCGCACCCCAAAACGGGCGAAGAATTGGCCGAAAACCAGACCTATAACTATTGGATGTTAGATGCGGTCAAATCGCTTGATCCGCAAATCGCCTCCTCTGTAGAAGACAGCGACGTGATCAAATCGCTGTTTGAAGGGCTTTATAACGAAGATACCAATGGCAGCCTCGTGCCTGCTGGCGCGCTGGACTACGCTCTGTCGGATGACAAAACGACCTATACGTTCAAGCTGCGCCCTGAATCCAAATGGTCGAACGGCGATCCTGTTGTGGCGGGCGATTACGTTTACGCATGGCAGCGTTTGGCCGACCCTGCGACCGCATCCGAATACGCATGGTATATGGAATTGATGCAGATTGTGAACGCATCCGAGGTCATCGCAGGCAGCAAGCCTGTTGCCGATCTGGGCGTGAAGGCGTTGGACGATTACACGCTAGAGGTCAAGATTTTGGCCCCCCTGCCCTATTTCCCCAAAATGCTGACCCATTCGTCGACATTCCCCGCCCATAAAGCCACGATCGATGCGAAGGGTGCAGATTGGACGAAACCTGAAAATCTGGTCGGCAATGGCGCGTATCTTTTGAAAGAACATATTGTTGGCGAAAAGGTTGTGATGGAAAAATCCCCAACCTATTGGAATGCGGCCAATGTGATTATGTCGCCGATCAATGCGCTGACGGTGAACGATGAAAACGCCGCCCTGACGCGTTATCAAGCGGGCGAGCTGGACCGCACTACGGTTCCGGCGGGGCAGTATCCGCGCCTAAGCCAAGAATTCCCTGCCGAGGCGATTTCTACGCCATATTCCTGTTCTTACACCTATATCTTCAACCTTGCCGAAGGTAAGGGCAACGAGGCGCTGAAAGACCTGCGCGTGCGTCAGGCCCTGTCCTATGCGCTGGATCGCGACATCATTGTCGATAACATTCTACAAGGCGGCCAAAAGCCCGCCTATAACTGGACGCATTGGGCAATGAACGGCTTTACGATGCCCACCATTGATTATGCAGGCTGGACACAAGCCGAGCGTGACGAAAAGGCCGTCGCCCTGCTGGCCGAGGCGGGCTTTGGCCCCGATAATCCGCTGAAAATCACGCTGAACTATAACACGTCCGAAGCGCACCAGA
>CAXNEP010000232.1:0-4500 GCA_964200865.1 Cypionkella sp.
GGGCTGGGCCGCATGACACATGCTGCACCGCCCCTGCACAATGCTGACCACATCGTCAAAGCCGCTGGCGCTGGCATAGGTCAGTGCGGTGCCGTTCAGCGCCGCATCATCGGCCATATGGCGCTGCGGCGCGGTGGACAGCCATGCGATCAGCAGGAATAAAACGGCAGTAACAAACCACGTCCAATGCGGGTTGCCTTTGCGGGCGTGGCGGGTGTTGAACCAATGGCGAATGGTGACCCCCATCAGAAAAATCAGGGATGCGATGATCCAGTTATACTGGGTCGCAAATACCAAGGGGTAGTGGTTAGACAGCATCAAGAACACTACAGGCAGCGTCAGGTAATTGTTATGCGTGCTGCGCTGCTTGGCAATTTTGCCGTATTTTGGGTCTGGCTTGCGGCCAGCCTTCAAATCGGCCACCACAATGCGCTGGTTGGGCATGATGATAAAAAACACATTGGCCGACATGATCGTGGCGGTAAATGCGCCCAAATGCAGCAGCGCCGCGCGGCCCGAAAACACCTGCGTATAGCCCCACGCCATAGCGACCAACAGCGCAAACAGCGCCACCATCAGCACGGTTTGATCAGCATTCACAAAGGCGCGGCACAGGGTGTTATAGGCGATCCAGCCAAAGGCAAGGCTGGCCAAAGATATGGCAATCGCCTGCGCCTGTGTCAAGTCCATCACGGCGGGGTCAATCAGGTAAAGGTCTGATCCCAAATAATAAACCAGCACCAGCATGGCAAAGCCCGTCAGCCATGTCGAATAGCTTTCCCATTTAAACCACACCAAATGGTCGGGCATCGCGGCGGGTGCAACAAGGTATTTTTGCACGTGATAAAACCCGCCGCCATGCACCTGCCATTCTTCGCCATCGGCACCCGAGGCAAGTTTGCGGTCGCGGTGAAGGCCAAGGTCTAGCGCGATGAAATAGAACGACGATCCGATCCACGCGATGGCGGTGATAACATGCAGCCAGCGCACGCCAATTTCCACCCATTCCCACATTACGATCCAGTCATACATCGCCAGCCTCCTGTTTTTGGCAGGCTATACTGGACAGCGCCCTCGTGTTAATGCTGAAATGGCGCAGAATACTTTCAAATGCTTTGTGAAAATGGGGGCGAAACCATGTCTTATGTCGCCACGATTAAGATGTTTGTGCGCGTGTATGAACTGGGGTCGATGTCGGCCGCGGCGCGCGATCAACGCACCTCGCCCGCAGTGGCATCCGCGCGTGTGTCAGAACTGGAAAAACATCTGGGCGTGCGGCTGTTTTCGCGCACCACGCGCAGCCTGCATCCCACCGAAAATGGGCGGCTGTTTTATGACGGCGCGTTGAAGATTTTGGACGCGATTGCCGAAGCCGAGCAGGCCATTTCAGGCGCTGCGCAAAACCCGCGCGGCACGATTTTTGTGGCCGCCCCCTTGGGTGTGGGGCGGCGGTTTATTGCACCCTATGTGCCTGCGTTCAAAGACCTTTATCCCCAAATCGATGTGCGGCTGCGCCTGTCAGATCGCAGCATTGATGTCACATCCGAAGGGCTGGATTTGGCCTTTCACATGGGGGTTTTGGAAGACAGCACGCTAAAGCTGCGCCATATTGTCGATTGCCCGCGCATTTTGTGCGCTGCCCCTGCCTATATTGCGGCGCGGGGCAATCCGCGCGATGGGTCGGCATTGGTGGGCGATCATCACGCCTGCCTGAACCTGCGCTTTCCCGGCGCAAAGGAATTTCAATGGGCGCTGCAAACGCCTGATGGGCCGAAAAGATACGATATATCAGGGCCTTATGAATCGGACGATGGTGATGTTTTAACGGGTTGGGCGCTGGATGGGCGCGGCATTGTGCTAAAGCCCATTTTCGAAGTGGCCGAGCATTTGCGCGAGGGTCGCCTGATACCCGTGGCCACTGCAACCCCGCCATTGCCAACGCAACTGTGCTGCCTGTTTCCAGACCGCCGTTTGAAAGACCCCAAGGTTGGCCTGTTTACCGATTACATGGCAGCGCAGATCAAAGATGCGATCCGCCGTGCCATGGTAGGTTTGCCGCAGATTTAGGAATTGGCGGCGCAGTACTGTTCGGCATAGGCACCGAACTGCGTGTATCTTTCCCAAAACGCATCATCGCGGTTGGAATCTGAAAGACGCACATCTTGCGCCTTTTCTGGGTTTTGAAAAAACGCGGCGGCGCGGCGCTGGTCTGATCCTGCCAGCGTCATATTGGCGACCTGCTGAATGCAGTTGCAAACCATGCGGTTGGCCGAATCGCGATCTGATTTGTTGCAGGCGGCTTCGATGGGGCCAGCCATTGCGGCGCTGCCCGTGATTGCGAAAGCCAACGCAAGCCCTGCGCGGCGCAAAAGAATATGTGTCATGCTTTGCCTCATTCGCCAAGGTTCGCGGCTGCGCCCCTGATCTGTGTGCCACGCCTTTACCGATTCGGGCAGAATTTTTCAAGCGTTTCGCGGGCGCGGGCGCAACTGGGCGATAATTCGCGCATCCTTAAGCTGCGGTGCTGCCCTGCGAAATCAAATCAGGGTCATCGGGAAGGGGCGGCATTTCCCCTATCCAAAAGAACAGGCGCACAAATTCTGGCGCGCCGACCCCAAGGATTTGCCACGCACAAGCATAGCCTTCTTGCACCATGCCTTCGGCGTAAAAGGCAATTTCCTCGCCGTCCAGCCCTGCATCTTCTTCCTCTTGCGGCTGCCAGTCACTGCCTTCGGCCCAAATCACCTGCGCCTCAAGGCTGGGGTGTTTGCGGCACAGGGCTGTTAGGGGGCTTAAGGCATCAAGCATGGTTAGCCTTTCATCATGGCGATGCGGATAAAGGCACGCTCGATAACGGCCATGGCGGGCGCGCGCGATGCACTGCGCAGGGTTAGGTCTGTGTCGACCAGAACGCGCAGCACATCTTCCAGCTTGCCCGCGCCCCAATTGCCTGCTTGGCGCGCCAAAGAATCGCGGCGCGGGCCAAAGGCGCGGGCGCGCAGAAGGCCGTTTTGAATGCCGCCTTTGTCTGTGGCCACCATATGCAGGGCGCGAAAGTGCCGCAGCGCGCCAATGCACAGGGTGACAGGGGCAATACCCTGCCCTTCCAAGCGGCGCAGCAGCGGGCCAATGGCATGCGCCTTGCGGTCGGCCACGGCAGCAAGCAGATCGTCCACCTCGGTTTCAATGGTCATCGGGGCCAGATCGGCCACTTCGGCAGGGGTCAGCGGCGTGGAATCGCCGTGCTTATACAGCGCGACCTTTTCCAAAAGCTGGCGAAAATCGCCAGGGTCTAGAGCGCGGGCAAGGGTGGTAAGGTCTGCCATCGCGGGGGGCGAAATTTGGGTTAGCCCCGCGCGGGCAAGTTCGGATTCAATCTCTTCGCGCGTGGGCGGGTCATCATACAGGCCAATGCAAACTGCATTCGGGGCCTTTTCAAACAGGGTTTTCAGCGCCGATTTGCCCGTAAGATTGCCAGCGGTGACGATTAAATTGGCATCCCCTACGCGCCAGTCGGCAAGTGCTGCGGCAAAGGCATCGGTTAGCCCGTCTGTCGCGTCTTCGACAAAAACCACGCGGGGGCCTGCGAAAAAGCCCGTCTCGCGCAGCGAATCGGTCAGGCGGGCCTGATCTTTGCGCAAATCACTGGCGGCCATACGGGTTAGGCGCATTTCTGCGGGGCCGTCTGGGCCGATCAGGGCGGCAATCGCCTCGGCTCGTTTTAGGGCCACCCCCATCGTATCTGCGCCAAAAATCAGTAGGCCCGCGCGGGCAGGGTCGGGGCGGGCGCAATAGCGGCTGGCCTCGATCCCAGATAGTTTCATTCGGTTGCCGTTAAGGTGGGCGAAAGTGCAATCAGGCGCTGGGTAACCTGATCGGCCAAAATTCGAATCAGCCGTGCCTTTGCATCAGATTCGGCATTTACGGCGGCAATGGTCACGCCCGTGGCTGACCATGCGGTAAAGTTCTGCTCAACGCCGCTGGCCAAAACATCGCCTGTGGCGCGGTCTTTCAACGTCCAAGTGACTGATCCCGTTAGGTTAAATCTGGTGATCTCGCCATCGGTGGTAAAGCCTAGGCTGGCCTTTTCGGTCGAAATGCTGTAGCCCAGATCAAAGCGCGGCGCGCTGGCGCGGCCAAGACGGTCTTCCATACGTTTGATAAATTCGAACCCATCGCGCGAATCGGTATCAGCCAGCGCGATGGTGCCGCGCAGGGCGGTGGCGGGGCCTGCGGGGCCAAAGGCTGGCGTAAACCCGCAGGCCGCAAGGGCCAGCGGCAGGGCGAGCATGGCGCGGCGGTTAAGCCACGACATTGATGATCCGCCCTGGCACAACGATGATTTTCTTGACCGCCGCGCCATCCAAAAACTTGACCACGGCAGGATCGGCCAGTGCGACCTTTTCAATTTCTGCCGCTGGCATATCGGCAGGAACGGTGATTTCGGCGCGGCGTTTGCCGTTGATTTGAATGGGCAAAGTCACCTGATCATCCACCAAC
>CAXNEP010000233.1:0-4492 GCA_964200865.1 Cypionkella sp.
CGCGGCCACGGCAAAAACCGTCACCCCCATGCCGATATGAGCCACAGCGCGGCCCCAATCGGCGCGCGGCAGGCGCAGCGCGCGCCCTATGCGTTCGCCCAAAGCCCCGCGCCCAGACCGCTGGCCCAAATCTACCAGCGCGCCCAGCACAACCCACAGCCCAAGGCCCACGCCAATTGGCCCCACGGCAGAGCGCCCCGTTTGCACCGCAAAGGTCAACGCCAGCCCCGCCAGCGCCAGCGCCGCCGCCCCAACCAGCGGCAGCGCACTGCGCCCGATATTGGCGCGCTTCCACGGCATAATTGCGCCCAAGGGCAAGATCAGCGCCAGCGCCACCATAAAGGGCGTGAACGCCGCATCAAAAAACGGCGCGCCTACCGACAGTTTGCGCCCAAAGGCCAGTTCGGCAAACAGCGGCCACATCGTGCCGACAAACACCACAAAGGCCGAAACAGACAGCAGCAAGTTGTTGGCCACCAAAGCGCTTTCGCGCGAGACCATCGAAAACACCCCCTTCGCCGCCAGCACAGGCGCGCGCAGGGCAAACAGCACAAATGCCCCGCCCATAAAGAACGCCAAGATCAGCAAAATGAACATCCCGCGTTCTGGATCAACCGCAAAGCTATGCACCGAGGTGATGATGCCCGAGCGCACAATAAACGTGCCCATCAGCGAAAAGCCAAAGGCCAAAATCGCCAAGAAAATCGTCCAAGCCTTTAGGCTTTCACGCTTTTCCACCACAATGGCCGAATGCAGCAGGGCAGCCCCGATCAGCCATGGCATAAAGCTGGCGTTTTCGACAGGGTCCCAAAACCAAAACCCGCCCCAGCCCAATTCATAGTAGGCCCACCAAGACCCCATGGCGATGCCGATGGTCAAAAACACCCATGCTGCCAGCGTCCACGGGCGCACCCAGCGCCCCCATGCGGCATCAACGCGCCCTTCCAAAAGGGCGGCGATGGCGAAGGAAAAGCTCATCGAAAGGCCGACATAGCCAAGGTACAAAAACGGCGGATGAAAGGCGAGGCCGGGGTCTTGCAGCAGCGGGTTCAACTCGCCCCCGTTCATCGGCGGCGAGGCAAGGCGCAAAAACGGGTTCGAGGTGAAGAGCATAAACGCGATAAACGCCACGCCAATACTGCCCTGCACCGCCAAAACCCGCGCGCGCAGCGTGGTGGGCAAATTGCCGCCCCAAATTGCCGCCGCAGCCCCAAAAATGGCCAAACACAGCGCCCACAGCAACAGCGATCCTTCGTGATTGCCCCAAACGCCCGAAATTTTGTATAGCATCGGCTTGGCCGTATGCGAATTTTCCACCACCAATTTCAGCGAAAAGTCAGATGTGACAAAGCCATAGGTCAACGCCGCAAAGGAAAAGGCAATCAGCCCCGCTTGGGCCAGCGCCGCAGGCCCGGCCACGGCCATCATCCGCCCATCGCGGGTATAGGCCCCCCACAGCGGCAGGATCGTTTGCACGATTGCCACCATAAAGGCCAAAATCAGCGCGAAATGCCCAAGCTCGATAATCATGCGCGGCTCCCTTTTGCGCTATCATAGGGCAGGGCGGCGCAGATGCAAATGGGCGCTGGTCACTTTGACGTGCGGCAAAAGGGGCTTTGCCCCTCGCGCTGCACGCTCACCCCAAGGTATTTGGGCCAAAATGAAAGGGGGCGGCTGGGTTTAGGCCCCGCGCGACAGCGCCGCAACGCCCGTGCGTGCAATTTCGACAAGGCCCAAGGGGCGCATCAAATCGGCAAAAGCGTCGATTTTCACGGGCGTGCCTGTCATTTCAAACACGAAAGATTCCAAGGTGGAATCCACCACATTGGCGCGGAAAATTTCCGCCAAACGCAGCGCTTCAATGCGATGCTCGCCCTTTCCCGCCACTTTCAACAGCGCAAGTTCGCGCTGCACAGACGGGCCTTCGACGGTGAGATCATGCACTTCGTGCACAGGCACCATACGTTCCAGCAGCGATTTGATATGTTCAATCACCTGCGGCGTGCCCGTGGTGACAATGGTGATGCGAGAGCGGTGGCTGGCATGGTCAGTTTCGGCCACGGTCAGGCTTTCGATATTATACCCGCGCCCCGAAAACAGCCCAATCACCCGAGCCAAAACGCCGCTTTCATTATCGACCACCACGGCCAAAGTGTGGCTTTCAATCACGGGCGCGTTCGGATCGCGCAGCTCGTACGCCGAATGGCTGGTGCTGCCTTTTTTGATATTCAGGGCTGACATGGTTTAGCGATTCCTATACTGCGGTTTTCTTGCCGCTTCGGGCGACGTGTTGATTGCGAACGCTGTGGTCAAATTACCTAATTTATCCGAAAACTCTCTAAAGTCCTCCGAAAGTTTCGCTTCGTCGAAAGTCTTTTGATTTTTGCAGCGTGCATATGTTTCTACAAGTGGGTCTAGAATACTGCTCCTGCGTCCTTTTGAATATTCTTGAAGTGCGCGTTGAGTTCGCTCGTTAGGAAATAGGAGGCGGCCATAATCAACGAGTATGGACAATCTAGCGAGCGAGCGGCCCTTTTCTGAAACGTCGCCTGCGAGCAAGGAGGTGTAAACCTGTCCAACTTCCGCGACCCAACTATGCAAGTCCTTTTCTCTAGCCAACCGGGCTGCACTTCTGCGATCTGATTGTGCATTCCAGCCGAAAAACACCGAAACCGCCAAAGCAGTAAACGAGACAACCAGTGGAATCCAGACTTGCATCGTTGAAATGAAATCAACTTTTTCGGCAGTCACACCAGCACCGCGCCTTTGGCCCCGATGACACCTTGGGTATCTGCGTCCCCAAGCAGCATTTCGTTATGCGGCTTGCCCGATGGGATCATGGGGAAACAATTTTCGTGCTTTTCCACAAGGCAATCGAAAATCACGGGGCCGTCATAGCGGATCATTTCCATGATGGCATCGTCAAGGTTTTTGGGATCATCGCATTTGATACCCTTGCAGCCGAACGCCTCGGCCAGTTTCACAAAATCGGGCAGGGATTCAGACCAGCTTTGCGAATACCTCTCTCCATGCAGCAATTCCTGCCACTGGCGCACCATTCCAAGGCGTTCGTTGTTCAGGATGAACTGTTTGACGGGCGTGCGAAATTGCATCGCGGTACCCATTTCTTGCATGTTCATCAGCCACGACGCCTCGCCCGCCACGTTAATGACCAGCGATTTGGGATGGGCAATTTGCACGCCGATAGATGCGGGCAGGCCATAGCCCATTGTGCCCAAACCGCCCGATGTCATCCAGCGATTGGGGTCTTCGAAGCCCAAAAACTGCGCCGCCCACATCTGGTGCTGACCCACCTCGGTGGTGATATAGCGATCCATGCCTTTGGTCAGCGCTTCCAGTCGTTCCAGCGCGTATTGCGGTTTAATCACGGTTGTCGAGTTTTTATAGGTCAGGCATTTGACGGCGCGCCATTCATTGATCTGCGCCCACCATTTGGCCAGACCTTCTTTGTTCACCTTCGATCCGCGCGCGCGCCATTGGCGCAGCGCTTCGGCCAGCACCTCGGCCACATCGCCGACAATACCTACATCGGTGCGGATCACTTTGTTGATCGACGACGGGTCAATATCCACATGCACCTTTTTCGATTTCGGGCTGAAATCAGGGATGCGGCCTGTGATACGGTCATCAAAACGCGCGCCGATGTTCAGCATCAGATCGCATCCGTGCATCGACAAATTCGCCTCATACAGGCCGTGCATACCCAGCATCCCCAGCCAGTTTTTGCCTGAGGCGGGGTAAGACCCCAGACCCATCAGGGTAGAGGTGATCGGAAAGCCCGTTTCGGCCACAAATTCGCGCAGCAATTGGCTGGCGCGCGGGCCAGAGTTGATCACCCCGCCGCCCGTGTAGAACAGCGGGCGTTCGGCGGTTTCCATCATTTCGACCATGCGGGCGATTTGGGCGGCATCCCCCGTGGTGCGCGGCTGGTAATGCGCGGTGCGCGCGGCGGGCATTTCGGTATAATCAGCCGTGGCAAATTGCACGTCTTTTGGAATATCAATCAGCACAGGGCCAGGGCGGCCAGAGCGTGCCACATGAAAGGCTTGGTGCATCACTTCGGACAATTTCGCCGTATCTTTGACCAGCCAGTTATGTTTGGTGCAGGGGCGGGTGATGCCCACGGTGTCCGCCTCTTGGAACCCATCGGTACCAATCATAAAGGTTGGCACTTGGCCCGAAAGCACCACCAAGGGGATGCTATCAAGCAGCGCATCGGTCAGGCCAGTCACGGCATTTGTCGCCCCAGGGCCCGAGGTAACCAGCGCAACGCCAACCTTGCCCGTTGAACGCGCATAGCCTTCGGCCATATGGATCGCGCCCTGTTCGTGGCGCACCAAAATATGGCGGATGTCGTTTTGCTGGAAAATCGCATCATAGATCGGCAGCACAGCGCCGCCTGGATAGCCAAAGACCACCTCAACGCCCTGATCCTTCAGTGCCTGAACCACCATTTGCGCGCCCGTCATCT
>CAXNEP010000234.1:0-4455 GCA_964200865.1 Cypionkella sp.
CCGACCACCACCGCATCGCGCAGATTGAAATGATCCATCAATCGTTCAACATCGCGGATCATCGCCCCCATTTGATAGGGCGGCGGGGGGGCGTCTGATGCGCCATGCCCGCGCAAATCCATGGTCAGGACCCGCAAATTGGGCGGCAAGGGCACCTCGGCCCACAAACCGCTGTGCGTGCCCAGTGCGTGAATCAAAACAACAGGCGGCGCGGAGGCATCCCCGCGCAGATCGGCGTTTAGGCGAATATCGGGTAAGTAAACCAGTGTCATTTAGCGCACCCTTCCTATTAAGTCATGGATCAGCGCGATGCTTTCGCCCTCGTCCAGAAACGGAATATGCGCGCGGTTTGGGATGGATGCGTACAGCATATCAGGGCGCAAACGGCGCATTTCTTGTGCAGTATCGACCGACAGCAAATCGGAATTTTCGCCGCGCAGCAGGGCAAGGGGCAGGCCCGCGCAGGCATGAAACAGCGGCCACAAATCGACGGGCGGGCCTTGAAAGGCCGCCAGAAACGCCTCGCGCAGCGCTGGGTCATAGGTGACGCGCAGACCATCAGCCGATTGCACGTAATGCAACTGCGCCTCTTGCAGCCAGCGGCTGGGCGGAACCTGCGAAAAGCCCGCCATAAGATCTGGCAATTTCGCGGCCAATTCTGCGTGGGTTTTGGCAGCGGGGTTGCGGCCAAGATAGTCGAAGATGCGGGTAAGGCCCTGTTTTTCGATGACGGGCCCCACATCATTTAGGCACAGCCCCAGCAGACGGTTTTTCGCCACTGCTGCCAAAAACATGCCAATCAACCCCCCGCGCGAGGTGCCAAGTATTGCCGCCTTTTCTACGCCCAAATGATCCAAGAGCGCCAGCGCATCGGCCCCCTCTTGCGGCACAGTATAACTGGCCGCCCCAGACCAGCCAGATGCCCCGCGCCCGCGATAATCCATCCGTATTAGGCGCAGCGGGGGTAAATGCCGGCGCAAATAGTCAAAACCCCCCATCGTGCGGGTCAGGCCAGATAGGCACAAAAGCGGCAGACCGCTGCCTTGGTCATCATAGGCAATTTGGGTGCCATCTGCGGCGGTAAAGAACTGGGGCATAGCATTTCCTTTGCGCCTATGGGGCCAGAAATTCACGCGGCTTGCAAGCGCGGGCGCACAGGCATACATCGCCACTGCAAGAGGAGTGAAGCCCATGGTCGATGCAAGCTTAGAAAAACGCGAACCGTCCAAACGGATTGGCGCGCTGCGCGGGCTTTTGCCATTTATCCGCCCGTATCGCGCCATGGCCATACTGGCGGGGGCCGCGCTGATCTTAACATCGGCGGTTAGTTTGACCCTGCCTTTGGCCGTACGCCGTGTGGTCGATGGGTTTTCGGCGGGCGATTATCAACTGGTCGACACCTATTTCGCCGCCGCCTTGGCCATTGCGGCGCTGCTGGCGCTGGGCACAGGCGTGCGGTATTTCTACGTGACGAAATTTGGCGAGCGAGTTGTGGCCGATATTCGCAAGGCGCTGTTTGACCGCGTGATCAGCATGTCGCCCGCCTTTTTTGACGATATTCTAACGGGCGAAGTGCTGTCGCGCATCACCACCGACACCACGCTGATTTTGTCGGTCATCGGATCATCGGTTTCGGTCGCCCTGCGCAATATCCTAACCCTTATCGGCGGTATCGTGCTGCTGGCGCTGTCATCGGGCAAACTTACTGCGCTGGTGCTGCTGATCGTGCCTGCGGTGATTGTGCCGATTGTGGTGCTGGGCCGCCGCCTGCGCAACCTGTCGCGCGACAACCAAGACCTGATCGCGCAATCCTCTGGCCGCGCGTCCGAAGCGCTTAGCGCGGTGCAAACGGTGCAAAGTTTTACCCATGAACCCAGTACAATGGCCGATTTCGCCCTTGTGACCGAGGCCAGCTATACTTCGGCCCGCACGCGCATCATGACGCGGGCGCAGATGACGGTTGTTGTCATTTTCCTGATTTTTGCCGCGATTGTTTGCGTTTTGTGGGTGGGCGCGCGCGATGTGCAATCTGGTGCGATGAGCGCGGGCGAATTGGTGCAGTTCTTGATTTATGCCGTGCTGGTGGCGGGGGCGGTTGGATCACTTTCAGAAGTTTGGGGCGAATTGCAGCGCGCGGCGGGCGCGACCGAACGTTTGGTTGAACTGCTGGCCGCAAAAGACCCTGTGACAGACCCTACCAGCCCGCGCGCCCTGCCGCGGCCTGTGCGCGGGGATATTGCCTTTGAAGATGTTGGCTTTGCCTATCCCGCCCGCCCTGAAACCATGGCGCTGGATCATGTCAGCCTGACCATTAAGGCAGGCGAGACGGTGGCGCTGGTTGGCCCATCTGGCGCGGGCAAATCGACCATGCTGCATATGTTGATGCGGTTTTACGACCCTCAATCGGGGCGCATCACGCTTGACGGGATTGATCTGCGCGACATGACGCGGTCCGATTTTCGGGCCGCCATGGCGCTGGTGCCGCAAGACCCGATGATCTTTGCCACCTCGGCCTATGAAAACATTGCCTTTGGCCGCGCAGGTGCCAGCCGCGCCGATGTAGAGGCTGCCGCGAAGGCCGCCGCTGCGCACGAATTTATCACCGCCTTGCCGCAGGGCTATGGCACCTATCTGGGCGAACGCGGCGTTATGCTGTCGGGCGGGCAAAAGCAGCGCATTGCCATTGCCCGCGCGATTTTGCGCGATGCTCCCGTGCTGTTGTTGGACGAGGCGACCTCGGCGCTGGATGCAGAATCGGAACGCGCGGTGCAGCAGGCGGTGGATCATATGGCAGCGGGGCGCACGGTGCTGGTCGTGGCGCACCGCTTGGCTACGGTAAAGCGGGCCGACCGCATTGTTGTATTTGAAAAGGGCCGCATTGTGGCCACGGGCACGCATGATGCGCTGGTCGCTGAAGGCGGGCTGTATGCGCGGCTGGCGCGGTTGCAGTTTACCGATGGCAGCGGCGAGATTTAGGTTAACTTTTGGGTGGTCACACATCTGTTGCACCGCTAAGCTACCACAGGTTGATAATCATACCGCTGTGGTGGAACGAAAGGACGTTGACATGGGACTGTGGAGCTTTGTGAAAGAAACGGGATCGTCGTGGTTTGGCGGCAAGGCAAATGCTGAAACCCCGCCCGATGGCGCCGTGATTAAGGCCGAAATGGAAAAAATCGGGCTGGACACGAAAGGCATCGATCTAAAGGTCGAAGGCGACAAGATTGTGGTCGAAGGCAAGGCTGTTTCCTCCGAAATCAAAGAAAAAATCATTGTCGCGGCAGGCAATGTGCAGGGTGTTGCGCAGGTTGAAGCATCTGCTGATGGGCCAGAACCTGTGTTCCATGTCGTTAAAAAAGGCGACACACTGTCCGAAATTGCGCAGAAAACCTTGGGCAAAGTCAGCCGCTACCCCGAGATATTCGAGGCGAATCGCCCGATGCTGACGCATCCTGACAAAATCTATCCAGGTCAGACGCTGCGCATTCCTGCAAAGTAAGTCATCAGGCCTATCCGTTTTTCGTTGCGCCGCATTTTTGCGGCGCAACGTTTTGCGTGGCGAGACGCTACTTGCAATATTTGCAAAGAAAGCCAATCTAACCCAAAGCCCCCAAGTAGAGGGGCACTTTTAGGGAGGAAAGTTATGGGAGTATTTGCATCGCGCGCCGATGTCGCGGCGATCGAGGCGGAAATGCCATGGGATAAGCGCGGGTTGCCTGCGTCGATCTATGGGTTTTTGTCGCAAACCAAGGCCAATTTTGGCCCGCGCAATGCGATTACCTTTCAAATCGAATCAAACCCGCAATCGTCTGCCAAAACCCTAACATGGGATAGCTTGCATGCGCGTGTGACCCAAGCGGCCAATCTTTTCCGCAGCCTTGGCGTGGGCGAAGATGATGTTGTGGCTTATGTTCTGCCCAACAGTTTGGAAACCGCAGTCGCCTTTTTGGCGGGGGCCACGGCGGGCAAGGTAAACCCGATCAACCCGCTGCTTGACCCTGCCCAAATTGGCGCGATTTTGCACGAGACGAAGGCCAAGGTCGTCGTCACCCTGCGCGCCTTTCCCAAAACCGATGTGCCGCAAAAACTGAATGCGGCCCTGGCCTATGCGCCTAATGTTCACACGGTTTTAGAGGTGGATTTGCTGGGCTATATCGGCGGGGCCAAGCGGTTTATCGTGCCCCTGATCCGCCCCAAAAACCCCGCCAGCCACGCTGCCCGCGTGCTGGATTTTAACACCGAATGCGACAAACAGCCCGCAGATAGGCTGACCTTTGCCGACCGCAGCACAGACCATTTTGCAGCCCTATTTCACACGGGCGGCACAACGGGTATGCCAAAAGTCGCCCAGCACATGGCCAGCGGCATGATTTATAACGGGTGGCTGGGTAAAAAGCTGCTGTTCAAAGAAACCGATGTTGTGATTTGCCCGCTGCCGCTGTTTCACGTTTTTGC
>CAXNEP010000235.1:0-4446 GCA_964200865.1 Cypionkella sp.
AAAAACAAAAGCGTGGCACGATAACCGCGCAAGCAGGAGCAGAGCATGAGATACACAAAAGCAGGTCGCATTTGGGGGGTGTTGGCGCTGGCGCTTGTGGCGGCCTGCCAACCTGGCCAGAACCCATTTCAGCGCAACACAGACTCGCCATCCGATACGTCGGTTGCCACGGCCAAATCGGTCAAACTGATTGACCGCGATGTCGAAGCCCCCGATGTATTCCAAGCATCCGATAGCGCGTTATGGGATGGCCGCCCCAGCCTTGGCGGGGTTTGGGTGGCATCGCCTGATGCGGTTGATCCTGAACGCGTGATCATGCGCAACCCTGCCAATGGCAAATTTGTGATCGGCGCGCTGTTCAAACGCGAACGCGATAACCCCGGCCCCAGTTTGCAGATCAGCTCAGACGCGGCGGCGGCTTTGGGATTGCTGGCAGGCCAGCCTGCCCAAATCAGCGTCACTGCCCTGCGCCGCGAAGAGGCCCCTGCCGAAGTCAGCGCCAGCGCGCCCATTCTGGATGCCGCCGAAACGGTGCAACCCGAAACACTCGCAGGCGCGGCTAATGCCCCTGCCCCACAACCCTTGGCCCAGCAGCCCACAGGCGCGGGCACCGTCGCCACCACTGCATTGGCCCCAGCCCCTGCAGCAGATATCGCAGCGGCAACTGCCGCCGCCCTTTCCCCCGCAACGCCCACTGCCCCCGCCGCCCCTGTGATCAACGCAGCCACTGGCCCCTATATCCAAATCGGCATCTTCTCGGTCGAGGCCAATGCCAAGCGCGCCGTGGCAACGTTAAACGCCGCAGGTGTTGCGGCCTCGATGCGCACCGATACGTCGAATGGAAAAACCTATTGGAGCGTGGGCGCGCGCGGCGATGGCAGCGTTTTGGCCAAGGTCAAAGCCGCTGGTTTCAATGATGCATATGTTGTGAAAGGCTAACCCCATGCTGCGCCGCCTTCTATCGACGCTTGGCTTTCTGGCAATCCTTGCTTTGCCCCATCTGGCGGCTGCGCAGGGGTTTGAAACATCGGCGCGCGAAGCGTGGGTATATGATGCCACCACCCACACCGTGCTGATGGACAAAAACGGCGAAGCCTCGGTGCCGCCTGCGTCGATGTCCAAACTGATGACAATCTTCATGCTGTTCGAGGCGCTGAAAGATGGCCGTGTGACAATGGAAACGGAATTTTCCGTGTCAGCCAATGCGGTAGCCATGACGGCAGCAGGCGGATCAACCATGTATCTGCAAGAAGGCGATCGCCCCACCGTGCGCGATTTGCTTCATGGCATGATCGTCAATTCTGGCAATGATGCCTGCGTTGTGGTGGCCGAAGGGCTGGCGGGCAGCGAAGCCGCGTTTTCTGTCAAAATGACCGAACGCGGTCGCGCTATTGGGTTGGAACATTCCGTCTTTGCCAATTCCAGCGGCTGGCCCGACCCGCGCCACCGTATGAGCATGAAAGACCTTGGCCTGCTCAGCCTGCGCCTGATCGAAGATTTCCCCGATTATTACCCGATTTTCGCCGAAACCACCTATAACTACAAAGATCGCGCGCCAGCTAACGCATCCAACCGCAACCCTCTGCTGAAACTGGGCATCGGCGCGGATGGGCTGAAAACGGGACATACCCAAGAGGCGGGCTATGGTCTGGCAGGATCGGTTTTGCAAAATGGCCGCCGCATTGTCTTTGCCTTTTCAGGCACAGAATCGGACGCGGCCCGCGCGGTGGAGGCAGAACGTATTTCGTCTTGGGCCTTTCGCAATTTCGCGCTAAGAACTGTCACTAAGGCGGGGGATGTGCTGGGGCAGGCGCCTGTGTTTTTGGGCGCGGCAGGCACGGTGGGCCTGACCACATCGGCCGATCTGGCGGCCCTTGTGCCCGCGCTTGACCGCGATGGGCTAAAGGGCGAAATCACCTTTAACGGCCCCTTCCCAGCGCCAATTATGGCAGGGCAAGAACTGGCCACCTTGACCATTCGCGCCACAGGCCTGCCTGACCGCGTGGTGCCTTTGGTCGCCGCCGCAGATGTGCCGCAGGCCAGCATATTTGGCCGCGTCAAGGCTGCTGCTGTGCATCTGTATCAGCGCCTGTTCGGCGCAGACCCTGCGGCCACCTAGTCGCGGCGTGGCGGGTGTGTTTATCAGCTTTGAAGGGATCGATGGGTCGGGCAAATCCACCCAAGCGCGGCTGCTGTTTGACGCCCTAACCGCAAACGGCACGGCGGCACACCTGACGCGCGAGCCGGGGGGCAGCGTGGGGGCCGAAGATATCCGCGCACTGGTGCTGAACGGCGCGGCAGACCGCTGGTCGCCCGAAACCGAGCTTTTGCTGTTCACCGCCGCGCGGCGCGACCATTTGGAAAAAACCATACGGCCAAGGCTGGCGGCGGGCGCGGTCGTGATCTGCGACCGTTTCGCCGACAGCACCCGCATTTATCAGGGCCTCACGCGCGGCGATCTGCGCGCGTCCGTAGACGCTTTGCACACCCTAATGATCGGGATTGAACCCGATTTGACCGTTCTGATAGACCTGCCCGCCGAAGCGGGCCTTGCCCGCGCCACCGCCCGCGCAGGCAGCGATATGCGGTTCGAAGGCATGGGCCTTGCCGTGCAACAGGCCGCGCGGGACGGGTTCTTGGCCCTTGCCGCCGCCAACCCCGCCCGCTTTGCAGTGATAGACGGCGCGCGCGATCAGGCCGTAGTTGCCCGCGATGTTTGGGATGTGGCCCGCGCCCGCATGGCCGCGCGATGAGCGAGGTGCCCGCCCAGCCTGACCAAACCCAAGGTGCCCCCCACCCGCGCGAGGCGCATCTGATCGGCCAAACTGCCGCGCAATCGGCCTTTCTCGATGCTTTCAACAGCGCCCGGCTGCACCATGCGTGGATGATTTCTGGCCCGCGCGGCGTGGGCAAGGCCACCCTTGCATGGAGAATCGCGCGGTTCCTTTTGGCCACGCCCGATGATGACGGCGGCATGTTCGCGCCCGCGCCGCCCACCAGCCTAGACATCGCCGATGACCACCCCGTTGCCCGCCGACTGACCGCCTTGTCCGAACCGCGCCTGTTTCTGCTGCGCCGCCCCTATGACGAGAAAACCGAACGCCTGAAGACCGATATCACCGTCGACGAAGTGCGCCGCATGAAATCTTTCTTCTCGCTATCCGCCGCCGATGGGGGCCGCCGCGTGGCCATCGTCGATAGTCTAGACGAGATGAACCCATCCGCCGCCAATGCGCTTTTGAAACTCCTCGAAGAACCGCCCCCAAAGGTGACCTTCCTGCTGATCACCCACCAACCCGCGCGCCTTTTGCCCACCATCCGCTCGCGCTGCCGCGAGTTGCGCCTTGGCCCACTGGATGCGGGTGATCTGTCCGATGCGCTCACCGCCGCTGGCGGCAATGTCGCCCCCGAAGACCGAACCGCGCTTGCCGAACTCGCAGGCGGCTCTGTTGGCCGCGCGTTCGAACTGACCAACCTTGACGGGCTGCGCCTGTATCAATCGCTGATCGATCTGCTGGGCGGCCTGCCCCGCCTTGACCGCACCCGTATGCAAACCTTGGCCGAGGCTGCATCTGGCAAAGGGGCCGAAGCGCAGTTTGATCTGATTATCGCGCTGATCGATCTGTTTTTGGCCCGCACCGCCCGCGCCGCAGCGCTGAACGGATTGGCCCCCGATGCGGCAGGTGGCGAAGGCGCACTGATTGGGCGGCTGGCGGCCAACCCTGCGACAGCCCGCCCTTGGGCCGAACTGGCGCAGGCCTTGGGCAATAAGGCGCGTCGCGGAAGGGCGGTAAACCTTGACCCTGCCGCGCTGGTGATGGATATGCTACTGGCAATCGAGGCTGGCGCGCAATCCATGCCCCGCGCCGCAAGCTAGGCAGATATGACAGACGCAAAACCCATTCTGGTCGACAGCCACTGCCATCTGGATTTTCCCGATTTCGCAGATGAATTGCCGCAGGTGATCGCCCGCGCGCACGATGCTGGCGTGGCACGTATGGTCACCATCTGCACCCGATTGCGCAATGAACCCGCCGTGCGCGCCATTGCCGAAACCTACCCTTCGGTGTTCTTCGCCGCAGGCACGCACCCGATGTCTGCCGCCGAAGAACCCCTTGCCACGCTGGCAGAATTGGTGGCCCTTGCCCAGCACCCCAAAATGGTCGGCATTGGCGAGACGGGGCTTGATTACCATTATTCTGCCGCCAGCGCCGATGTGCAAAAAACCTCCCTGCGCATCCATATTCAGGCTGCCCAAGAAACGGGCCTGCCGCTGATCATCCACGCCCGCGATGCCGATGATGATGTCGCGCAGATTTTGGCCGAAGGTCTAGCCATCGCCCCCTATTCCTGCGTCATGCACTGCTTTTCCTCTGGCCCCGCACTTGCAGCCGCAGCATTGGACATGGGGTTTTACCTATCGATGTCGGGCATCACTGCCTTTCC
>CAXNEP010000236.1:0-4411 GCA_964200865.1 Cypionkella sp.
CAGCATTGGGGGCCAAATGGTTGCCTTTTGCCGATGCAGGATCGACAGGGCTGCCACTGGCGCAGTTGCTGCGTTTGGGGTTGTTTCAGGTATCGGTCGGCATGGCGTCGGTTTTGCTGCTGGGCACGCTGAACCGTGTGATGATTGTAGAACTGTCGGTGCCTGCCACGGTGGTGGCGCTGATGATCGCGCTGCCCGTTCTTTCGGCCCCCTTCCGCGCGCTGCTGGGGTTCAAATCTGACAGCTACCGCAGCGCGCTGGGGTGGAAGCGTATACCCTACCTTTGGTTTGGCAGCTTGTGGCAAATGGGCGGGCTGGCGGTGATGCCGTTTGCTGTTGTTGTGCTGGGCGGACATCAGGCGGTTGGGCCCACATGGGCGGGCGAGGTTTTGGCGGCGCTGGCCTTTATCATGGCGGGCATTGGGCTGCATATGGTGCAAACGGCGGGCCTTGCACTGGCCGCTGACCGCGCGGACGAGGCACAGCGCCCCCGCGTGGTGGCCCTGCTGTACGTGATGTTCCTGATCGGAACTGCCATTTCCGCTCTGATTATCGGCGCGCTGCTGACTGAATTTTCGGATTTGCGGCTGATCCGCGTGGTGCAGGGCGCGGCCCTGCTGACGCTGGGGCTGAATCTGGTGGCCCTGTGGAAACAAGAAAAACTGCGCCCGATGACAGCGGCAGAACTGGCCGCCCCACGCCCCAATTTTTGCGATGCGTGGCGTGATCTGATGGCGGGCGGCACGGCGGGCAGGCTTTTGGCCGTGGTTGCGCTGGGCGCGCTGGGATTTAACATGCAAGACGTGCTGCTGGAACCTTATGGCGGGCAAGTGCTGGGCCTGTCGGTGGCGGCGACCACGGCGCTGACGGCGGTTTACGCGGGCGGCTCGCTGATTGGATTTGGCCTTGCCGCGCGCTGGATGGGGCGTGGGCAGGATGCCTTCCGCCTTGCTGGGCGCGGCGTGATGATTGGCATCGGGGCTTTTGCCGCCGTGGTGCTGGCGGGCCCAATGGGATCGGCGGCGCTGTTTTTTGCGGGCGCTGGGGCGATTGGGCTGGGATCGGGGCTGTTCTTTGTATCCACCCTGACGGCCGCAATGGCCCTGCCCGCCGAAAACGGCCATCTGGGCGGCGGGCTGGTCCTGGGCGCTTGGGGGGCAGCGCAGGCAACTGCGGCGGGCCTGTCGATTGCCTTTGGCGGCAGCCTGCGCGATGCGGTTGCGCATTTGGCGGCAGGCAGCGCCCTAGATACCCCCGCCTTTGGCTACACGTTCGTCTATCACACTGAAATCGGTTTACTTTTTGCCACACTTATCGTGCTGGGCCCCTTGGTTCGCACGCGCCTTTTAACGGAACAATCCACCCCAACCCAGAAGATCGGCACCCAGAAGATTGGGCTGTCCGATTTTCCAACCTAACCCACGCGGAGGAACTTACATGCTGGGAACAAACTTCTTTGGAAACTTCGATCTTGCCTCGCTTGCCATTTGGCTGTTCTGGGGCTTTTTCGCGCTGCTGGTGTATTACCTGCAAACAGAAAACATGCGCGAAGGTTATCCTTTGGAAACCGAGGATGGCAAAGCCGCGGCGAACCAAGGCCCATTCGCCCTGCCAAAGGCTAAGACCTTTATCCTGCCACATGGCCGCGGTGAAGTGACCGTGCCCAATGGTGCCCGCGAGGCGCGCGAAGTGGCGCTGGGCCGTACGGCAATGTCGGAAGGCTTTCCCCATGCGCCAACGGGCAACCCAATGACCGATGGCGTTGGCCCTGCCGCATGGGCACCGCGCCGCGATCTGCCCGAACTGGACGGTCACGGCCATAACAAGATTATGCCGATGTCGCAGGCCGCAGGCTTTGCCGTATCGGGCGGGCGTGATCCGCGCGGTTTGCCTGTGCAGGCTGGCGATTTGGAAGTGGTTGGCACGATTTCCGACATGTGGGTTGACGCACCAGAACAACTGGTGCGCTATCTAGAAATCACCCTGAATTCGGGCGCGGTCAAACTGGTGCCAATGCCGATGGTCAAGGTGCAAGCCGACCGCGTGCGCATCAATTCGCTGTCGTCTGATCTGTTTGACGGCGTTCCAGCCACCAAATCGAAAACAGCGGTGACCATGCTAGAGGAAGAAAAAATCAGCGCCTATTACGCAGGCGGCACGCTGTATGCGGCCGAAAAGCGCAAGCGCGGATTCTAAAACTTTCCCCGCGCGGGCCAACCCGCGCGGGGCCGACACCTTAGGAGCCTGCCATGACCAAAGACATAGAACGCGATCTGTCTGATTTCGCCACCGAGGCCCTGCCAGGCCTGCCCGAAAAACCGCCCGCTGGCGAAGAGATTTTGTGGCAAGGTCGCCCCAACGCTTGGGCGCTGGCGCGCGAGGCGTATAAGATCACTTGGGTTGGGGGATACTTTCTGGCCCTTGGCCTGTGGCAGGGTATCGCGGCCTTTGGCAGCAATATTGCAGGGGTTGTGGCTGTGCTGCTGCCCTATCTGGCAGTGGGCGCGCTGGCCGTTGCCATCCTTGGCCTGATGGCATGGGTGCAGGCGCGCGGCACAGTCTATACCATTACATCCGCCCGCGTGGCGATGCGGGTTGGCGCGGCGCTGACTGTCACGCTGAACCTGCCCTTTACCCAAATTGGTGCCGCCCATCTGGCCCACGGCGCGGCCAAAACGGGCACGCTGGCGTTTGAAACACTGGGGGATACGCGCATTTCCTATCTGGTGTTGTGGCCACATGCACGGCCATGGCGCTTTGGCCGTGCCCAGCCTGCGCTGCGCGCCATTCCCAATGCCGATGATGTTGCCAAAATCTTTACCGAAGCGGCCCAATCGCGCCTTGCGGCCCCGCGCGTCGCGCGCGCGCCTGCGGCGATGCCCGCATCTGTGGCCGCTGAATAGGAGACGGTGATGACTGATTTCAGCCAATCCAAACCCCGCGATCCCGAAATGATCCCCCGCCCGCTGCTGCTGGCGATGCTGGGGCTGGTTCTGACGACGCTGGCGCTGACCACCTTTTCGGTGGTGACAGGGCGCGACAAAGTGGGCGTGCCGCAAGACGCCGCCATTGTGGCCGAGCGCAGCATTATCCTGCAAGGCGGCGGCGCGCAGGCCGTGACTGTGCTGGACGAGAACGGCCAGTTGCTGATGGATCTGCCCCATGGCGGCTTTATCACTGTGATCCAAAACGGGCTAGAGCGCGCCCGCACTGTTGCCCGCGCTGACCAATCCAAACCTGTTCGCATAGTGGAATATGCGAATGGTCGCCTTACCGTGATCGACGATTCCACAGGCTGGTCTGTGGAACTTGGCGGTTTCGGGTCTGACAACCGCGCCGCATTCGAGCGGCTGATGCAACTGCAATAAAAAAACAAAACAAGGGAACACAATCATGGGTCTATTTACACGAGAGGTTGAACAGGTGCCTTGCACCGTCGAGGTAAGCCACCGCTTTGAAAGCCTGCACGCGCATGTGCGGTTTGATAACGGCGCGGTGGTGCATCCTGGGGATGAAGTTTTGGTACATGGCGCGCCGATTATGGCCGCCTTTGGCGAGCTGATTATCGAAGAGCGCGCCGCCACCATCACCCGCGCAAGCTGGGTCGAACGGCTGTGGACACGCGCCACAGGCGATTTCGGCTTTATGGAACTGTGCGAATTTTCATTTTCCGAGGAGATTACGCTATGAACGCACCCGCAGGCGAACTTGCCCCGCATTTGGCTGATGATCTGGGCATTGACACCAGCGTGACCACGGCAATGGCCACGGAAACCACGCTGCTGAACCCGCGTTTTTACACCACCGATTTTGAAGAGCTGGACCGCGTCGATGTGTCTTCCGTGCGCCTCGAATGGGACGCGCTGATTGCGCAAATGAAATCTGACCCGAACAAAAGCCATTTTAAGAAAAACGCCGATTGGGACCAGATTGATTGGGCGGGGATGGAACCCACCCTGCGCCGCGAGTTTATCGATTTTCTGGTATCATCCTGCACCGCCGAATTTTCGGGCTGCGTTCTATACAAAGAAATGAAGCGGCGCGGCAGCAACCCTGATATTTGCGAATTGTTCAACTACATGGCCCGAGACGAGGCCCGCCATGCAGGATTTATCAATGATGCCCTGCGCGAGGCGGGCGTTGCCGTGAACCTTGGCTTTTTGACCCGCGCAAAGAAATACACCTATTTCCGGCCCAAATTCATCTACTATGCGACCTATCTGTCGGAAAAAATCGGTTATGCCCGCTATATCACCATTTTCCGCCATCTAGAGGCAAACCCAGACCAGCGCTTTCACCCCATTTTCAAATGGTTCAAAGAATGGTGCAATGACGAGTTTTCCCATGGCGAGGCTTTTGCCCTGCTGATGCGCACCGATCCCAAACTGACCAGCAGTTTTGCCAACAAACT
>CAXNEP010000237.1:0-4410 GCA_964200865.1 Cypionkella sp.
CTGAACTTGGCAAGACAGGTATTCAACGGTGGCATCGGTAATCGCGTCAATCAGCCCCGAAAACGTAGCGCGATCAGCGGCCTTTAGCGCGTGCGCTGGCCCTTGGTCAGGCGTGCCGCGCCCAGCGATCATGTAACTGGCCACCGTCCACGGCGCGCCCGCAAACCCGATTAGGGTCGTCTCGCGCGGCAATTCCCGCGCAAGGATTTTCACCGTCTCGTAAATGGGGGCAAGCGTATCATGAATGTCATCTTTGCCGCGCAAACCCGCCAGTTCGGCAGGCGTGGTTAGCGTCGACAATCGCGGCCCTTCGCCATTTTCAAACCACAGCTTTGCGCCCAAGGCTTGCGGCAGCAGCAGAATATCGGCAAACAAAATCGCCGCGTCAAAGCCATAGCGGCGGATGGGTTGCAGCGTGACCTCTGCCGCCAATTCCGAGTTATAGCACAGCGATAGAAAATCGCCCGCCTGCGCGCGTGTGGCGCGGTATTCGGGCAAATAGCGGCCCGCTTGGCGCATCATCCAAATGGGGGGGGTGGGCAGCACTTCGCCGCGCAGGGCGCGCAAAATCGTCTTATCGGTCATCACATTCTCCGTTTTGCGCATTTTGAGGGGCGGGCGTGTCTTGTCAAGCCGCAGCGTGCAGATATGTCAAGTTTATCTGACAGTCTGCGCAGTGCGCGGCATCAACCAGCCCGTGCGGTCTGCCCAATACAGCGCCACCGCCCCGCCCAGCGTTAGGGCAAAACCCATCACCGCCACCGTTTGATATCCGCCAATCGCCATACCAACGGCAAAGGCCGATGCGCCCAAAACATCTGCGATCAGCTTTTGCAGCGCCAGCATGGCACTTGCCGCCCCAGGGCGATCTTGCAGCAGGTCTTGGTAATAGGTGATCGACAGGCCAATAAAGGCCGTCCCGCCCACCCCTGCAATAAGCGTGCCTGCCCACAGCCAAACCGTATCCACCCAAATCGGCATCAGCAGCACATGGAGCCCATATGCCGCAGCGCCCACTGCAATTAGCGTGCCGCGCGAGACATAGGCCACAAGGCGCGGCAGCAAGATCAGGCAGGGCACTTCCCACCCCGCCACAAGCCCCACATACAGCGCCACATCGGATGCGTCTCGAATGGGGGATGCTTCAAACACCAGCCCGATCAGCACGAAATACAGCATTGCGCTGGCGTTGATGGCCCCCAGCATGAAAAGGCGCGACGCGATCAGTGGGCGCGCAAGCTCGCGCAATGCCTCGCGCAGGTTTAGCCCTGATGGGCGGTCATCCCATGTCACACCCGCGCCGCGCGGCCATAAAAACCAAACCATCAGCAGCAGGGCCAGCGCCGCAATCAGGGCGGAATCATACACCCACATCACATCCACGCCCGCGCCAAAGGCAAAGGTCCAAAAGATCAGCATCGCCATAAAGGCAATCGACATGCCCGAACGAATAATGCCCAACACCCCATCTGCCGCGCCTGGTGCCTGCGGGCCCGCCAGCCGCGCCAGCGCAAAAATTTGCCCATACAGCGCCGATCCCAGCGGAAACAGAAACGCATGGCACAGCACCAAGGCAAGCGGGGAGGGGGCAAAGGCCATCAGCCCCAGCCCAACAAAACTGGCCAGCGCGGTCAGCGCGGCAATCAAATGCCTGCGCCCGCGCTGATCGCCCAAAACCCCCATCAGCACGGCAGATGACACAGCAACCGCCGCCGCGGCAACCAGCACCAGCGCATAGGTGCTTTCCGAAACGCCAATCCGTTCAATCGCCACAAGCGAGATATAGGGCGCGACGGATGCGTTCATCACCCCAAGCCCCAACATGGCAAAGCTCGCAAGCCGCAGCGCAGGGCTGCGCAGAATGGTTTGGGTGGGGGTCATCACTTAAATCTCTTTGGCGGGAATAACTTTGGCAGGAATAACTTTTCCCGGGTTCATAATGCCCTGCGGGTCTAGCGCCGCCTTTACGCTGCGCATCACGTCCAGCGCCACCCCATCTTTGCGCCGCGCCATGGAATTTAACTTCATCACCCCTACCCCATGTTCGGCAGAAAAAGACCCGCCCAAAGCGGAAACTTCATCTTCCACCGCTTCGACCAAGGCATCATACAACGCGTCATCGCTGCGGGGCGGATACAGCGAATAGTGCAAATTGCCATCGCCCAAATGGGCCACAGTCACGCTATAGGTACCTTCGGCAATCTGCGGCAGGCGCGCTTCGATCCGTTCCAGAAAGCTGGGGATCTTGTCCAGTGGCAGGCAAATGTCGGTGTCAACCGAAGGCTGCACGGCCTGCATCACTTGGGCTGCCGCCTCGCGCCGCGCCCACATGGCAGCGCGCTGGGTGTCGGATTGGGCAATCACCGCATCCAAAACGCGGCCATCGGCCAGCATATCCGCCAGCGCCTGTTCCAAAAGCGCGGCAATGGGCAGGCTGCCATCCGCGTTTGGCGCGCTATCATCTGGCCGCAGCGCGCCCAGTTCTACCAAAATGGTGATCGGATAATCGCGGTCGAACGGCGCGCGCAGATCTGGGCGAATTTGGGCCACGCGGGCCATGTAACTGGCGGGCATATATTCAAACGCTTCGACCATGCCGCCACTGGCCGCTTGCAGGTGGTTCAGCAAATCCAACGCATCGGGCAGGCTGCGCACCGCCAGCGTGGCCGTAGCATAGGCGCGCGGTTTGGGCACCAGCCGCATCACCGCCGCCGTGATAATCCCCAGCGTGCCTTCGGCCCCAATGAACATATGTTTTAGATCATAGCCCGAATTGTCTTTGTGCAATTCGCTCATCAGGTTCAAAATGCGCCCGTCTGCCAGTACCACCTCTAGCCCCAAGCAAAGCCCCCGCGTGCTGCCATATCGCAGCACGTTCGACCCGCCTGCGTTGGTCGACAATACCCCGCCAATCATCGCCGATCCGCGCGCGCCAAACCAAAGCGGAAAATACAGATCCAGCGCATCCGCCGCGTCGTGCAGGCGCGAGACGATGACCCCCGCCTCGACAATGGCAATACGGGCATCGGCGCGCACGTCGCGTATGGCATTCATCCGTTCCAGCGACAGCATCACCCCGCCGTTCGTTTGAATAGCCCCCGTAATGCCCGACCGCCCCCCCGTCGGCACGATTGAAACGCCGTATTGCGTGGCGATTTTCAGGCATGCGCTGACTTCACCCGTATTGGCGGGGCGCAGAACGGCAAGCGGGTTTGCAGTGTAATGGGTTGTAGGCTCGCTGCAATAGGGCGCGCAATCGGCCCCTTGCAACACATGCCCCGCACCGATGGCGGCTGCAAACGCCCCAAGCGCCGCGTTCATTTCGCGGCAGCTTTCGCCACCAGCGCGCGGATTTGCGGGCCATGACCTGCCACCAGTTTGGCCACGCCTGCTGCATTGGGATGAATGCCATCGTCCTGCATAAAGGCGCGGGCCGCATTCAGATCTGGGTTGCCGCCAGTAATTGGGGTGAAATAGGGCGGGGTCATCTCTGCGCCATATTTGGCGGCAATGTCGGGGTAAATCGCATCAAATGCGGCCTGATAATCGGCCCCATAATTGGGCGGGGCGATCATCGCCACAATCAGCATCGGCAGGCCCTTGGCCGCAATCGCACCTGCGATTTTGTCCATATTGGCGCGGGTCTCCTCGGGCGGCAGGCCCCGCAGCAGATCGTTGCCGCCAAGGTTGACGATCACGCCGTCCACATCACCCATCAGCGTCCAGTCAATCCGCGCCGCACCCCCTGCCGTGGTATCGCCCGACACACCCGCGTTGATCACAACCACGTCATCGCCTGCCGCCGTCAGATAGGCCTGCAATTGCGGAACAAAGCCCTGATCTTGCGGCAAACCATAGCCTTGGGTCAGGCTATCGCCAAAGGCCACAATCGTGACAGTTTCGGCGTGTGCTGCCCTGAGCGGGGCAATCACCGCCACAATCGCGGCGAAAGCGCAGAAAAATGCTGCAATCGCGTTGCGAATTCTGCGCGGCGGCATAGGTAAGGGGAAAGCAATAAAGGCGCGCATGATGACCGATACAGTTCTAAGCATGAAAGATGTTGGCCTAACCTTGGCGGGAAACGCAGGTAATGTCGAGATATTGAAGGGCATTTCGCTGGATATATCGCGGGGCGAGACGATTGGTATGGTTGGCCCGTCAGGCTCGGGCAAATCATCGCTGTTGATGCTGATGGGCGGGCTGGAACGGGCCACTGCGGGTCAAATCACCGCGCTTGGGGAAGATATCAGCGACATGAACGAAGATCAGCTGGCACGCTTTCGGCGGGGGCGCATGGGGGTGGTGTTTCAGTCTTTCCACTTGATCCCGACGATGACCGCGCTGGAAAACGTTGCCATGCCGATGGAAATTGCGGGCGATGCCGATGCTTTTGATCGTGCGCACGAAGAA
>CAXNEP010000238.1:0-4366 GCA_964200865.1 Cypionkella sp.
GTGGATTGAAATTGACGAGTTTATTCACACGATCGGCAATCGCGAGGCGTGGAGCAAAGACCTGCGCCTTCTGGATGGCCGTTTGCTGACCTGCGCAGTCGCCCCTTTGGCTGCGGGCTCGACAATGGTTGCGTTCCGCGCGACGGGGCCAAAGCGTACGGGCAGCGGGCTGGATCACGTGACCAGCAGCGCAACGGCAGCGCGCTAGATCGCTGCTTGCCAGCGGGGGGCGCTTTGGTAAACATGGGGCATGTCATTGCCCGCCCGCCCCCCTGCCGCCGATGTGCAGATATTCCTGCCAGATGAGGCCAGCGCCACCCGCTTTGCGCAGATCTGCGCAGATCATCTTGGCGCGGGCGATACGGTGCTTCTGTCTGGCCCCGTGGGCGCAGGCAAAAGCCATTTCGCGCGCGTCGTTATTCGGGCGCATTTGGGCGAAGATACCGAAGTGCCCTCACCCAGTTTTACCCTTGTGCAATGCTATGACGCAGGGTTCGAGATTTGGCACGCCGACCTGTATCGTCTATCCCACAGCTATGAAGTGGCAGAATTGGGTTTGGAAGAGGCGATGGGCAAGGCACTGTGTCTGATTGAATGGCCAGATCGTTTGGCGCAAATTCCGAACAATGCAATTGCCCTATCGCTGGCCATGGCGGGCGGTGGGCGCATGGCCCATCTTTCTGGTGCCTCCCCCGCGCTGGTGGCCGCACTGAAATCGGCCTTTCCAGCATGACACGCAGCGCGGCAGGACAGGCGTTTTTGGAAACGGTTGGTTGGGCCGATGCCGCGCGCGCGCAGCTGGCGGGCGATGCATCGGCACGCAGCTATAGCCGCCTAACGCTGGGCAGCAAAAGCGCGGTTTTAATGTATGCGCCGTTGGGCGGGGCAGATGACCCTGCGCAGTTTGTATTGATTGCAAACCACCTTAGCGCGCTGGGCCTGTCTGCCCCGCGCTGCATTGCGCAAGATTTGGCGCAGGGGTTTTTGCTGCTGGAGGATTTCGGCGATGGGGTTTTTGCCCGGATTTTGCATGCCGCACCAAACTGCGAAAACGACCTTTATTCCTTGGCAGTAGATGTGCTGCACCACCTGCAAAGCCACCCCGCACCGCACGGCTTGCCCAACCTTTCCGCCACAGATTGGGCGGATGCGGCTATGCTTTCGCTGACGCGATATGCAGCGGGGATCACGGGGCAGCCACCCAAGACCGATGATTTGCACACCGCGTTAACCAGCGCGATCGACAGCCACGCGAACGGCCCGCGTGTGTTGATCCTGCGCGATTTTCACGCTGAAAACCTGATGCATCTGCCTACCCGAACGGGCCTTGCCCAAGTGGGGCTACTGGACTTTCAACTCGCCCAGATGGGGCAGCCATGCTATGATCTGGTATCCTTGCTGCAAGATGCGCGGCGCGATGTATCACCTGCAACGCAAGACGCGATCAAGGGCCAGTTTGTGTCTCTAACGGGCCAGTTAGAGACAGATTTTTCTGCCGCCTATGCCAGCTTTGGCGCGCAGCGTGCCTTGCGGATTTTGGGGATATTTGCCCAGCTTTGCACCCATCAGGGCAAGCCGCAGTACCTGCCCCTAATCCCGCGCGTTTGGCAGCATTTGCAGCACAACCTTGCCCATCCTGCCCTGCAGGATGTGGCCAAAATCTGCGCCCGCGATCTGCCGCAGCCATCCCCTGCCGCCCTGCAAACCCTAAGGTCAAAATGCCAAACCTACCCCTGATGATCTTTGCCGCTGGGTTTGGCACGCGCATGGGCGCGCTGACCAAAACTATGCCAAAACCGCTGATCGCCGTTGCAGGCATACCGCTGATCGACCACGCATTGTGCGTTGCGCGCGGTGCAGGGGTGGGCAAGATAGTGGTCAACCTGCATTATCTGGGCGATCAAATTGCCGCCCATTTGGCAGGGCAAGACATTGCTTTGTCGTGGGAACGCGATGCGATTTTGGACACAGGCGGCGGCCTGCGCGCAGCCCTTCCATTGCTGGGCGAAGGCCCCATGTTGCTGCTAAATTCCGATGCCGTTTGGACGGGCGAGAACCCCTTGACCCAGCTTTTGGCCGCATGGGATGCCAGCAAGATGGACGCGCTTTTGCTGCTGGCCCAGCGCGCGGATGCTCTGGGCCACAGCGGCACGGGCGATTTTCTGATCGACCCCGCTGGCCGCCTAACCCGCGCGCATGGGCGCGCGGCACCCATCTATCTGGGCGCGCAGATTCTGAACCCTGCAACCTTGGCCGAAGTTCCGCAAAATGCCTTTTCTTTGGGGCTGATCTGGGACAAGCTGATCGCACAGGGGCGCGTCTTTGGAACCTTTCATAATGGGGGGTGGTGCGATGTTGGCAGCCCTGATGGTATAGCGATTGCGGAAAGGTTGCTGCGTGTTTAAGCCCACAACATCCCCCCGCATTTTCGCCCTGCCCCCCGGCTGCGATTTTCCCAAACTGGTGGTGGCAGGATTGCAGGCGCGCATGGCCTCCGCCCCGCCCGAGGCGATGGCCCGCGTGACCTTGTACCTGAACACCAACCGCATGCAGGCCCGCGTTGCGCAAATTTTCACCAGCCAAGGCGCGCAGTTTCTACCCCGTTTGCGTCTGATCACGCAGGTGGATCAAGACCCGCGTTTGGTGCGCCATAGCGTCACCTCTCCGCTGCGCAGGCAGTTGGAAATTTCAACCCTAATCGCGGCTTTGCTACAGGCGCAGCCCGATCTGGCCCCGCGTTCGGCCACATTCGACCTTGCCATCAGCCTGTCGCGCCTGCTGGATGAAATGCAAAGCGAAGGGGTATCGCCGCAATCTGTTTCCGCGCTGGATGTATCAGATTATTCCGCCCACTGGGCCCGCACGCAAGAATTTCTGCGCATCGTTGCCCCCCTGTTTGCGGCGGGTGATGGGCCGCAGGCGCGCCAGCGCGCAGCTGTGGCCGCCCTGTCTGCCCTATGGCAGGACAACCCGCCACAAGACCCTGTGATTATTGCAGGCACAACAGGTTCGCGCAAAGCCACGGCGGAACTTATGCAATCCATCGCCGCGCTGCCCCAAGGCGCAATCATTCTGCCGGGATATGATTTTGATCTGCCCGAAGCGGTGTGGCGGCATATGGATGATGCGCTGACCAGCGAAGATCATCCGCAATTTCGTTTTCGCCACCTGATGGATCAAATCGGTTTTGCGCCCTCCGATGTGCAGCCTTGGGTCGATGCGCCTGCCCCCGCGCCCATGCGCAATGCGCTGGTATCGCTGGCGCTGCGCCCCGCCCCCGTCACTGACCAATGGCTGCGCGATGGCCCTGCCCTGCCCGATTTGGTGCAGGCCACCGCAGGGCTGACGATGCTGCAAGCCCCCTCGCCGCGCGCCGAGGCGCTGGCGATTGCGCTGATCTTGCGCAAAGCCGCCGAAGATGGGGTTAAGGCCGCACTGATCACCCCAGATCGCGGGCTATCGCGGCAAGTCACTGCTGCGCTGGATCGCTGGGCCTTGGTGCCCGACGATTCGGGTGGTCGGCCCTTGGCCTTGTCTGCGGTAGGGCGGTTTTTGCGGCAAATTGCATCCCTGCGCTGCGAGGCGTTGAGCATTGACCGCCTGATCGATCTGCTAAAGCACCCGCTGACAGCCTCGGTCGAAGGGCGGGGCAAACACCTGCTTTTGACGCGCGAATTGGAATTGCACCTGCGCCGCAATGGCCCTGCCTTTCCAGATTTTGCCATGCTGCACGGTTGGGCCGAAGCGCGCGCGATTGCAGGCGCGACTGAATGGGCCGCAATGCTGAAGCCGCTGTTTTCAGCCCGCAGTTATAGTACGCCGCAGCCGTTGGCGCATCACGTAGCCGCGCATATCGCGCTGGCCGAAGCAATAGCGGGCGGCCCAACTTCGGCCCTGTGGGCCGAGGTGGCGGGCATTGCTGCCCGCGCTTTAGTTGATGAGATGACCACCGAGGCAGATGCGGGCGGCGAAATGACCGCGCAAGATTATCGCCAGCTGTTCGACACTTTGATCCAATCGCGCCAGTTGCGCGAACCGCAATTGGCCCACCCGAATATTCTGATTTGGGGCACAATCGAGGCGCGGGTACAGGGCTGTGATCTGGTTATCCTTGGCGGGTTGAACGATGCTATTTGGCCTAGATCGCCCGAACCTGACCCATGGCTAAACCGCAAAATGCGCAAGGAGGCGGGGCTTTTGCTGCCAGATCGCCAAATCGGCCTTGCTGCGCATGATTTTCAACAGGCGATTGGCGCACCGCAAGTCGTGCTTAGCCGCGCCACCCGCAATGCCGAAAGCGAAACAATCCCCTCGCGCTGGCTGAACCGCTTGACCAATTTGATGCAAGGCCTGCCGCAGAAAAACG
>CAXNEP010000239.1:0-4348 GCA_964200865.1 Cypionkella sp.
ATGGACAGCGCCGCGCTGGTGAACGCACTTTCGGCCCCGTCTGCCACAGGCACCGCCACCCAAACCCTATGGCGCAGGCCCATTGCGCGCGCCGTTTTGCGGGATCACACTTGACTTTACCGCCCCGCCGCGACACCTGTTGCGCCTAACCGCATCAAGAAAGCCTCACCCATGTCTATCCCACAATCTGGCGGCGGCCCCATCGAAGATTTCGCCCAACTGGCGCAGATGATGCAAAGCGGGTGCAAGCCAAAATCAGAGTGGCGGCTGGGCACAGAACATGAAAAATTCGGTTATCTGAAAGACACGCTGGCCCCCCTGCCCTATGCGGGGGATCGTTCCATTTCCGCGCTGTTTTCGGGGCTGGAACGCTTTGGCTGGGCCCCCGTGCGCGAAGGGGAAAACACCATCGGCATGACGCGGGCAGGCGCGAATATTTCGCTGGAACCTGGCGGTCAGTTTGAACTGTCTGGCGCGCCGCTGGTGTCTGTGGGCGATCAAGCGGCCGAGTTGCAAAACCATCTGGACGAGGTGCGCGCAATTGCAGACCCCTTGGGTATTGGCTTTATGGGCATTGGCGCAGCGCCAATTTGGCGGCACGATGATATGCCTGTCATGCCCAAAGGCCGCTACCGCCTGATGACCGATTATATGGGCCGCGTTGGCACACATGGCACGCAGATGATGTATCGCACCTGCACCGTTCAGGTGAATTTGGATTATGCCAGCGAAGCCGACATGGTAAAAAAGCTGCGCGTGGCGCTCGCCTTGCAGCCCGTGGCGACCGCGCTGTTTGCCTCCAGCCCGTTCTTTGACGGCGGGCTGAACGGGCATAAATCGTGGCGTTCGCGCATTTGGCGGGGCCTTGATAATTCGCGCACAGGGATGCTGCCCTTTGCCTTTGAAGATGGCTTTGGCTTTCAATCTTATGTCGATTGGGTGCTGGATGTGCCGATGTATTTTGTCTACCGCGACGGCAAGTATATCAACGCTTTGGGCCAATCTTTCCGCGACTTTCTTGCAGGCAAACTGCCCGCCCTGCCGGGCGAAAAGCCCACGCTTTCCGATTGGGCCGATCATATGACCACCGTCTTCCCCGAAGCGCGGGTCAAGAAATACATCGAAATGCGCGGGGCCGATTGCGGTAATCAAGCGCACATCAACGCGCTGCCCGCCTTTTGGGTGGGGCTTATGTATGACCAAACTGCGCTAGATGCCGCGTGGGATTTGGTCAAGGGAATTGATACCCAAACCCGCGAGGGGCTGCGCGTGGCAGCATCCGAACACGGCCTGAACGCACAGGCGGGCGATGTCAAATTGATCGATCTGGCCCGCGCCGCCGTGGGCCTGTCGCACGCAGGCCTTGCCGCAAGGGGTATGGGCGAAGAGGCGTATTTGGCCCCCTTGGTGGAAAATCTGGGAACTGAATCCACCCAAGCCGACCGATTGCTTGCGCTGTATCACGGCGCATGGGCGGGGGATTTGACCCGCGTTTACGCCGCAACCACCCTATAGCGGCATAAGCCTATAGCGTCACTAGGCCCATCAGAAACACCCGCACCTTGTCTTCGGGCATCTCGCAGGGCTTCACCGCCTCGCCCGACTTTAGACGATACAGGTTCAAACTGACAAAATCAGTGCCATCCAGCGCGCGGGCGTAAAATTTAACACTGCGCCCGCCGTTAAAGGTGGTCTTTTCCAGCCTGTATCGGTGGCCTTGAAACATCCCCTCGCTGTACCCTTCGGGGATGCGATGCAAAAAGGGGGCCAGCGCAGGGCTGCCCCCCTGAATGCCGTCTCTCATGCCTTAAGCCAGCGGATCCGCGCCAAAGCGGTTCTCGCCCGCCGTGCCTTTTTGCACGTAGACGTAGATCAGGAAAATCCAGCCCAGCAGCGGGATCAACCCCAGCAATTGCAACCAGCCCGTGCGGTTGGTGTCATGCATACGGCGCGCAGAAATGGCGATGCTTGGGATAACATTTGCCAGCATCCACAGCGACACCAGCGGCCCAGAACTGTAGCTGACAGCCACACCGTCGCTCGCGCTGATTTCCGCAGACCCGCCCCCAAACAAGGCCGAATCCACAAAGCCAAGGATAATCGCCACAATCAGATAGGCCAGAACATACCACCAAAAACCACCACGCGATGTGCGGTCTTTAAAGTTTACATAGTTTTGAAATGCAGCTTTCAAAGCATTTACAGGTTGCATTTGTGTTCCCTCGTTCTTGTTTAGCTTGCCTTATGGCACTGCGGCGCCATTCAACCTTTCGGCGTTTAAAATGCAAGCAATAAGTGCAGACGAGGGGATTACTTCGCGCCAAACTTGGGTTCGGTGCCCGCGCGCAGGCGGGCGATATTGGCGCGGTGTTTGATGAAAATCAGAAGGGTCAGCAGCAGCATCAGCGCCACCATGTCAAACCTGACCAGCAGAAAGGCCACAAACACAGACATGCCAGCCGCCGCCAGCGCCGACAGCGATGAAATGCGGGTGCCTGCAAAAACCACCAACCAAATTGCGCAGATCGACAGGCCCACAGGCCACGCCAGTGCCAGCGTCACGCCGATAAATGTGGCCACGCCCTTACCGCCGTGAAAGCGCAGCCAAACGGGGTACAAATGGCCCAAAAAGGCAGCCAGCCCCGCCACTTGCGCAGCATCTGGCCCCAAAGCCGCGCCTGCGAGTAACACGGCAACCCCGCCCTTGGCCCCATCAAGGATCAGCGTGGCCAAAGCCGCCTTTTTGCTGCCCGTGCGCAAAACATTGGTCGCCCCGATATTGCCTGACCCAATCGCGCGCAAATCACCCAGCCCCATCGCGCGGGCCAAAACCATGCCAAAGGGGATAGAGCCCAGCAGATAGGCCAGCAGCGCAGTCAGCGCCAACAGCATCGGATCGGTGGTGATCATCGGCATGATTTATCCCTTAAAAACGGGCGCGCCCGCAACATAGGTGGCCTTCACCTTACCCTCCATGCGGCACCCGTCAAAGGGGGTGTTTTTGGACTTTGACGCCAACGTGGCGCGGTCAAGGATATAGGGGGCATCAGGGTCAAAGCGCACCAAATCGGCAGGCGTGCCAACAGCCAGCCGCCCCTGCGGCAACCCCAGCCGACCCGCTGGGTTCAGCGCCAGCGCGCGCCACAGGGCAGGCAGGCTGATATGCCCCGCATGATACAGCCGCAGCGCGGCAGGCAGCAGGGTTTGCAGGCCAACCGCCCCCGCAGCCGCATCTTCAAACGGCAGGCGTTTGGATTCCTCATCCGCAGGCGTGTGGAAAGACCCTACCACGTCAATCAAACCATCGGCCAGCGCTTGCACCACCGCCAAACGGTCTTCCTCACTGCGCAGGGGGGGCGTAAATTTGAAGAACGTGCGGTAATCGCCCACGTCAATTTCATTCAGCGTCAGATGGTGAATTGAAACCCCAGCGGTCACGTCAAAGCCGTTCCTCTTGGCCCGCGCCAGCGCAGGCAAGGCCCGCGCCGTGGTGATTTGATCGGCGTGGTACCGCGCCCCCGTCATCTCGACCAAGCCAATATCGCGGTCAAGGCCCATGCGTTCGGCCATGTTTGAAACGGCAGGAATCCCGCGCAGGGATGCAAACTTGCCCGATGTGGCCGATGCCCCGCTGGACAGCCCCATTTCCTGCGGATGCCCCACCACCAGCGCCCCCATCGCGCGGGCATAGACCAGCGCGCGCGACAGCGCCTTGGTGTCATTGCTCACATTAAACACATCCGAAAACGCAATCGCCCCTGCATCCAGCAGAAAGCCAATCTCGGTCATCTCATGCCCCGCGCGCCCCTTGGTCAGCGCCGCCATATGGCGAATGCGCACCACCGATTCCGCCGCGCGGCGGGTCACAAACTCCAACGCTTCGGGCGTGTCAATTGCGGGCGAAGTATCGGGCCGCACGATCATCGTCGTCACACCCCCCGCCGCCGCCGCAAGGCCAGCGGATCGGAAACTTTCCTTATGCCTCTCGCCCGGCTCGCCAATTTTCACGCCCCAATCCACGATGCCAGGGGCCAAACAATCCCCCCCGCAGTCGATGATTTCGGCCCCCTCAGGCGCGGGCGCACCCATCGCCGTGATAATGCCGCCTTGAACGGTCAAACTGCCCAAATCCTCCGTCCCCGCTTCGGGGTTAATCAGACGGGCATTGGTGAAATGCAGGGTCATGTCAGGCGATCCAGACAAGGGCGATCGTAAACAGCGCCAAAAAGATCAGCACGGCCGTCGCCACCATGCCGCCTGCGCGCATTTCCGATTTTGTGGGTTTGCGGTCTGGGTCGGGGGTCATGCTTCGGCCTCGCATTTATTTTTCGCAAATCTGTAAGGTGCG
>CAXNEP010000240.1:0-4312 GCA_964200865.1 Cypionkella sp.
GCCTGATCTTTTTCTTTGGGCAATGACCAGACTACGCCGGCGGCCAACAGTGCGATGGCGGGGTCGTCACTGGCGGAAAAGATAAATGTCAATTTCCCAGCGCTGGCGCGCGACGTTGTCGATGGCTCCGCCACAGGGATCGGGCGCGCAGGTGTTGTTTCATCTGGTTTTGGGCCGACATTTGCGGCCGTTAGTTCCTTGGCAATTGGCGCGGCACCAACGGGCGGTACAGGGGCCATAGCTGTCGGCACTGGTGTAGGTGGCACTGGTGCAGGCGGCACTGGGGCAGTGATGGCGGCGGCAGTAACGGCGCGCGCGCGTGTTTCAAGCACCTGTGCCGCATCGCGATCTTTAAATTCCACGCCCGCTGTCGGCCGACTTATCAAAACCGTAGACAAGGCCGTTCTGATCTCGCCAAACCACGCGTAAGGTTTTTTGATAACGGCCGCAGTGTCGACCGAAACGATATAGCGGAAATCTTGCGTTGGGCTGCGCAGAACAAAGCGTCTGATCCGAGTGAAAAACGGGGAAAAAGCCTCGACCAGTTCTTCCAGATCGGATCTTTCGCTTTCCAAGCGGCAGGCACGGTGTTTCAGAATGTCAAAGAAATGCACGGCAATCCTGCCGAAGTCTTCCGTCACGCTGGAACTGGATAGGATGACACCTGGGTCCGAATACGAAACGCGTGTCACATGATCATCCAGAACCACATCGCAGACTTCAGCGGTTGGAACTAAGGACATCATCTTGTGGATCAGCGATGTTGCGTTCACTGGCCCCCATCGGTAATCAACGATCACGTCAAACCTGTCGTTGCGTCCCTTTTCCAGCAGCGAAATACCACTTTGGCCAACCAGCATGATCCATCTGGCAAGGGTCATATCTTCGACGTCTATTTTTGACATGCTATGCGCGCCCCTTGTTTGGGGGAACCACAATTAGGTTCAATGCAATGAGTCGCAGAAAATTCGCCGCAAAATCAAATTTTGCGCCGGTGCCAAACGATGGGATGTCAATTGTCCGCATTTGTCTTTACCGTATCACGCGCATGGTGGCAGACGCGCCCTGAAGAAATCTTTATTTGCACAATATTCTCTAACTAAAACTATGACGTTGCTTTGCCTTTCAAACGCGCCACATAAAATGAATGTGGCGCGGTCTATACCTATATCAGATCGCATCCACGCGTCTAAATTCTACTTTCAGCGCGTCATACCACGATTTCAAATCGTCGATTCCTGAAAACACGCTCCACATATCCACGCCAAGGGCTTCGGCGGTTTTTGCTTCGCCCAGCTCCAGTGCGCTTTTCACCGACACATAGCGCTGTTCCATTGGCAGCCAAAGTTCCGAGTTGCAGCGTGGCAAATGAATAAAGTCGACATCGGCCTTCACTGGGGTCTTGATCACGCTTTTGCGGATATCCAAACCATCAAACGAGCCTGCGGATTCGTTCAGCACGACGAAAATTTTGCGAACTGGCAGGCTTTCGTGGTTGCCAAAGCGTGCAATCAGATCAGACATATCGTCAATCGCGCGGCGCTCTGCCTTACAAACCAAGAAAACGTCAATTTGCGGTGCCGAACGCGAAGCCAACATCTGGCCCGCACGGCGAATTGTGCCCCAGTTCAGGATTTGGTCGACAACGTTGGCCCCAAGGTCAACGATAACGTTCCCCTTCAACAGAATGTCACCCAATGGGTCCCAATAGCGCACGTTGGCGCTTAGGTCGCTGGATTCTTTGGCCAACGATACGGATGGCCCAGTGCCCAGTTCGGTGACCTTGCCAGCAAACATCCGACCCAGTTTCGAGTGACCCGATTCGTCAATAAAATCCGCCGAAGCAAGCGAAAGCTCGTATCCAGCGTCAAGCCCTGCCATAAACAATGCCTGTGTGACAGTAGTTTTGCCTTGGCCGCCTGCGTGTGCACAACAAATGCGCGTTACCATTGTTCCAGCTCCTTGCTTAAAATATGGTTAACACATATTCGGAGTCCAATTCTAAGTGAAGGCTAGCAGACACTTCCTTTCGTATAGGTAATAGGAAAAAAAGTATCTGAATGTGATTTTATGTCACAATTGTGACAGGGCACACCCTATTTTAATTTGCCAAATGTAATTTAAAGGATATGTGTGAAAATCCTAAAAGATATAAGGCCAGTGATCTTTTGCGCCAGTTGCTCGCCTTTTGATATTGGGACAATGAATGTAAATGCCCAATTTCTTGGCAGTCAAACGACAACGTCGATTTTCGCCTGGTCGCCCACGCCGAACACCCGCTTATAGCGTTTAATCTGATCCTTTGGCCCCATCGCTTTGTTCGGGTTGTCCGAAAGTTTCACCGTGGGGCGGCCATTGGCGGACACGGCTTTGCAGACCAGCGAAAACGGTGCCAGCCCATCGCCATCGACAAGCCCGCGAAAATCGTTGGTCAACATCGTGCCCCAACCGAAGGACACTTTCACGCGGCCATAGAATTGTTTGTGCAGTTCGATGATTTTGTCCACATCAAGGCCGTCTGAGAAGATCACCAATTTCTGCGTGGGGTCTTCGCCGCGTTCTTTCCACCATTTGATCGCAGTTTCCGCGCCTGTCGCAGGGTCGCCGCTGTCAATGCGAATGCCCGTCCAACTGGCCAGCCAATCGGGCGCGTTTTTCAGGAATCCTGCTGTGCCATAGGTATCGGGCAGCATGATGCGCAAGTTGCCGTCGTGTTCGTCCTGCCAATCGGCCAGCACTTTGTACGGGGCCTGCGCCAGTTCGGCATCGGAATCGGTCAGTGCGGAATAGACCATCGGCAATTCATGCGCATTGGTGCCAATCGCCTCGATGTCGCGCTGCATGGCGATGCGACAGTTGGACGTGCCTGTAAACTTGGCCCCCAGCCCTTCCTGCATGGCCTGCACGCACCAATCTTGCCACAGGTAAGAATGGCGGCGGCGCGTGCCAAAGTCGGCAATACGCAGCCCTTCGATGCCGCGCAGGCGTTCGATCTTCTCCCACAGCCGCGTCATGCCGCGCGCGTACAGCACCTGTAATTCAAACTTGCCCTGCTTGGCGGTGACAGCGCGGGATCGCAGTTCCATCAGCACGGATAGCGCAGGAATTTCCCACAGCATCACCTCGGGCCAATTGCCCTGAAAGGTCAGCTCGTACTGGCCATCGCGTTTTTCCAGGTGATAGTCAGGCAGGCGCATGCCTTCGAACCACTCCATAAAGTCGGGGCGAAACATCTGGCGCTTGCCGTAAAACGTATTGCCGCGCAGCCACGTGCTTTCGCCGCGCCGCAGGGACAGGCTGCGCACATGATCCAGCTGTTCGCGCAACTCCCCCTCGTCGATCAAATCTGCCAGCCGCAGGTTGGTAGAGCGGTTGATCAGGCTGAAGGTCACCGTCGTGCCTGGCCGATTGCGGAAAATCGATTGGCACATCAGCAGTTTGTAAAAATCAGTATCGATCAAGGATCGCACAATCGGGTCAATCTTCCAATTGTGGTTATGCACCCGTGTGGCGATGTCGACCATCTGCGCCTCCCTTTTGGGCAATGTTAGACCAAAGCGCGCCGCCTTGCGCAAGCTATGATCGGGGCGCAGATCAACCCCCTTTCCCCATAGCGCAAACCCCGCTATATCGCGCGCATGACAAACCTTGATCTCATCCGCAATTTTTCGATCGTGGCGCATATTGACCACGGTAAATCCACCTTGGCTGACCGTCTGATCCAATCAACGGGCACAGTGGCCGACCGCGATATGAAGGCCCAGCTGCTGGACAGCATGGATATCGAGCGCGAGCGCGGTATCACGATTAAGGCCAACACGGTGCGCATCGAATATCCCGCCCGCGATGGCAAAACCTATATCCTGAACCTTATTGACACGCCCGGACACGTGGACTTTGCCTATGAAGTCAGCCGTTCCATGCGCGCGGTTGAGGGCAGTTTGCTGGTGGTGGATGCAAGTCAGGGGGTCGAGGCGCAAACCCTTGCCAACGTCTACCAAGCCCTAGATGCTGGCCACGAAATTGTGCCCGTTCTGAACAAAATCGATCTGCCCGCCGCCGAGCCTGACCGCGTGGCCCAGCAGATCGAAGATGTGATCGGGCTGGATGCATCGGACGCCGTGCATATCTCTGCCAAATCGGGCCTTGGCATTCCCGATGTTCTAGAGGCCATCGTCACCCGCCTGCCCGCCCCCAAAGGCGACCGCGACGCGCCCTTAAAGGCGATGCTGGTTGACAGCTGGTACGACCCCTATCTTGGCGTTGTCGTGATGATCCGCGTGATGGACGGGGTTGTCAAAAAAGGCGACCG
>CAXNEP010000241.1:0-4300 GCA_964200865.1 Cypionkella sp.
TCAAAAAGGCTTGATCAAACCGATCTGGAAATGAACATTGGCACCTAGGGGGAAAGCATGACTGCAACATTTGACTATACCGCGATGGGTTTCATCACATTTGACGCGCTCTGCCGTCCCGTGACGCAGATCCCGCCAAAAGGAGACACCTATTTTGTCGAGGAATTGACCCTAGCCGTATCTGGTGCGGCGGGCAGTGCTGTGATTGTCGCAGCCAAACATGGCCTGAAAACCCAAGCCGTTGGCGGTGTGGGGCAGGATGATATGGGTGACTGGGTTTTGATGAAGCTGAACCAATTTGGCGTGGACACGCATCTGATGCAGCGCTGCGCCGATTTCAGCACCTCATCCTCGCTTGTCACAACGCGGCCCGATGGCCAGCGCCCAGCCTTGCACAAACGGGGGGCAACGGATGGCTTTTATGTCAGCGATGCCGAAATAGACCGCGTGCTGGACACAAAAATCTTGCACGTTGGCGGGGTGGGTCTGATGAACCGCATGGATGATACGGGGCGCACTGCCGAAATCATGGCCGAAGCCCGACGCCGCGGCGTGATCACAACACTTGATGTCTTTGCATCAACCGCAGCCGACCTGCCCAAGGTCGAGCGCCTGCTGCCATACACCGACTACTTTATGCCGTCCGAAGAAGAGGCGCGGGCCATTTCGGGGCTGCATGAAAACCATGATTTGGCGCAGTTCTTGCTGGAACGGGGCGCTGGATGTGTGATCCTGACCTTGGGCGCGCAGGGCGCGTTTTATTGCCATAAAGATGGCACCCAGTTTACCACCCCCTCATTTCAGATTGCGGTCAAATGCACCTGCGGTTGCGGCGACTGCTTTAATGGCGGCTTTGCGACAGGGCTGCATTTGGGGCTGACACCGCAAGAATGTGTTGAACTGGCGCAGGCGTCGTCTGCGCAGAACGCCACGGGCCTTGGCAGCCAAGCAGGGGTGCGCGATCTGGCGCATACGATGCAATTCATTGCGTCAACACCGCACAGATGAAACGTGCAGCTTTTCGTCTGCACGGCGTTGGTCTATGGTAAGCGTACAGAATTGAGAGATCATGCGAAACCCGTTGCCCAACCCACTGCCCGATGCCATGCCGCTGCGCGATGCGCTGCGCGGTTTGCGCCATGCTGTGCGGCGCGGCGGGGAAACTTTGCTGGATGTGATGCCACTTGACCAATTGCCGCCCCCCGCGACCCACCTTGCGGGTGTGGTGATTCGGGAAATGGGCGATCTGGCAAAGGGGATTGGTGAGGTTGCCTCTGGTTTTGCGCGGATTGCCCTTGGGGGCGCAGATGCGCCGCAATCTGCCCCATTGAAGTTGACAGCGCATCTTGGTGCAGAAGATGCATTTGCGCAGGGCATTTATGCGGCCCTGCGGCTTGTTCTGCAAAGGTTGGATGCGCCGTCCGTCTATATCAGCGAAACGGCGGCGCGCATGGCCTATGTGTCGCTGCTGCCAGACCAACGGCAGGGGCAAGACGCCGATATTGCCGCAGCCCTGACGCTGGGCTTGGTCGAGGCAAAGGTGTTGCGCGGAACGTCTGCGCAGGATGCGGCCCATGTTCCAGGCAGGGCGATTGAAAACGTGGCGATATTTGCGGTTATGCTGTGGTTGCAATCCAACCGAGGTGAGGCCGAAGACGAAGCGGCCCTTGCCTCTGCCACCGACTTGGCCCTGGCCGTCGCCGCCGAGGCCGACGGTGCAATTGTCCGCCGTGACAGCGCGAAGCTTTCGGCCCTTTATGCCGAGTTTGCCGCCCATGTCTGAACTTCCGCCCCTGTCTGGCAGTCTGCCGCCCACGAACGAACCGCTGCGGATTGCGGTGCGGCGGATGCGGTGGTTCCGCGCGGCCTTTGAGGCCTATGTAAAAGCCATTGGTGACAGGGTTGGCTGCACCTACAAAATTGATGATGCCAAGTTGGCGGCCATCTTTGTGCGCTGGTTGCGCGCCGTCGAAAGCCAAAAACCCAGTAACCGCCAAGATCGGCATGACTATTTTGAATTTGCTGCGGGACTGATGCTGCGTGAACTGACAGCGGATATGCCGCTGGTCGCACTTTCGCCGCCCAGCAAAAGCGCCGCCGACTCTGCCGCCACTTTTTGGCCCGAAGGCTATGCCTGCACGATGTTTTGCCTGACAGTACATTCTGCTGCAATGGAGCAAGAGTTCAAGGATAAGCCGCAGGTCTCGCCCGTAATCGAAGACTTGCGTCATTGGTGGTCTTTCAAGGAAAATGCCCAAATGGGGGCGTCATTTTCTGTAGGTTTTCTGCTTACGCTGCTTGGGCATCAACCAAATTGGATGATGCCAGACGTGTTCCGCGTGCGTTTAAGCGAGGAGTTGAAGCAGCCCTGAAGGTTATGTTTTGCCGCCGCTCCCGTTTGGGCGGGCTGGCGAATCAGTACTTGAAACACTCTTTTTCTGCTTGGCCAGATGCCGCAAGGCATCGGTTTTTCAGCCAAAATGTTCTTTTGGCGTTTCCGTTCGCGCCCCAAAACTGTTTGCCGAACGCAGCGTGCGCATCGTGGCAGCGTTGTCAGGTTTTGTACATTATTCCGGATCGCCATATATGTGTACGAAAGCAAGGCCCTCTTTCAATTGCGGCCTTCAAGGCCGAACAGGCGCGGCCCAACGCCAGCCTTAAAGACTGCCGTGACCAGAGCGCAGGGCATGCCGCAGTTGCGACTGATAAGAACATGAAAGTAAATCATATTTTTGGCGCTTAGCCTGCCGCTTTCTTGCCTTATATTGACAAGGGCCGCCGAAAAGTCTGTCGTTGAAATTGGGCCTGTAGTGGCTGTTTATGGTGCAGCCGCGCGCAAAGTTCGTTGGCCTATGATTTTTCTAGATTGACACGTTGACTGAACATAGTTTAGCTAAGCGTTATAAATGTTCCTTCGGGAGGTGGAGCAAGATGGCAGAAATATTTGATCACACGGGTGCAGCAGTCACCCATGGCAGGGCCCGCGTTAACGGCATCCGCATGCATTATGTCACTGCGGGCCAAGGCGCGCCGCTGTTGTTGCTGCATGGCACGCCGAAAACCCATTTCTACTGGTACAAACTGATCCCGCTGTTGACGCCGTATTTCCGCGTCGTAGCCCCCGATCTGCGCGGCTTTGGCGACACGGACAAGCCGCCTGCCGAAGAGGGATATGACAGCTTGACCAACGCCAAGGACATGGCGGCGCTGATGACCCATTTGGGGCACGAGACTTTTCACCTTCACGGCGAAGATCGCGGTGCCGAGTTTGCCTATGCTTTGGCCGCAACCGAACGGGCGCGCGTCAAGACGCTGTCCTTTTCCGAAATGCTGCTGTCGGGTGAAGGGCTGGAAGAATGGTCGAACTTTACGCCTGAAAACGTCTCATCTCAGTTCAACCTAAAAGGCGTTTGGGTCTGGCATATCCCGTTCTTCTGGATTCCGCACCTGCCTGAAATGCTGATCACGGGGCGCGAGCGCGAGTTTTGGGAGTTTTGGATTAAAGCTGAAACTTGGAACCCAAATGCGATCACGAACGAGGCAATCGACGAATGGATCGCCAGATTGTCCGCACCAGGCGGCCTGCGCGGCTGTCTGGAAACCTATCGGGCAGGTATGAAAAACGCCCGTATTAACAAAGAGTTGAAGCAGTCAAAGTTGACCTTACCCATCTTAACTATCGGCGCGCCAGAGTTTTTTGGCGAGTTGGTGCGCGATCAGATGGAAAAAGTGGCTGTTGGTGTTGAACGCTCGGAAGTTTTCCAAGAATGTGGTCACAGCCTTGCGCTGGAAGCCCCCGAACGTTTGGCCCTGACCCTGCGTGAGTTCATGTTGAACAGAGCCTAGGCCAAGCCTGCGACAAAACCGCCTGAATTACCGCAAATGACAGGCCTCTGAGGAGGAGGCTTTGTTACAACCAAAAACTGGAGGAGAAGACAATGAAACCACTGAACTTAAAACGTGCGGCACTTGCCATGACTGTGGCCTTGCTGCCCAGCTTTGCGCTTGCCGAAATTGCTGCCGATATTCAGCACCCGCTGTGGTACAAGGAACCATCGGCAAAAACGATGGAATTTGCCGCGCTGGATAACCTTGAGGGCGTTGTTGTTTCCGACGGCCAAGATGGCGCTGCGGGCTTTCCTGCAGCCGATCTGAACCTGACGGAAGAGCAGATTGCCAAGGTTAAGGCAGGCGGCTTTACGGTTGGAATCTCGATGGGTTGGATGGGCGACGATTGGGCCAGCCAACAGCTGATCGGCCTGAAAGAAACTTTTGAATCCTTGGGAATCGAAGTTGTGGC
>CAXNEP010000242.1:0-4296 GCA_964200865.1 Cypionkella sp.
TAAATCGCAAAGGCCGATTCAAACCGATCATCCATCAAATCGGGATAGAACGTCGCCACCTGTTCGGCCAACATCATGCCCTTGTAAATGATGCTGCGGCAGGACAGCGAACAGATATACATCCCCACAATTTGCGCGGCCTGCGCCGCCTTTTCGATACGGCGGCGAATAATATACAATTCGCGTTCAAACTGCTCTTGGTCAAAATCCTTGTCGCAGCGGATCAAAATCTGCTCAATTTCAGGCCGCGTTGCATTGGCCTTTTCCCCCAGAACCGACACATCCACAGGCACATGCCGCCAGCCATAAATGTAATGGCCCATGCGCAACACTTCGGTTTCAACAATAGTGCGGCAGCGCTCTTGCGCGGCAAAATCGGTGCGCGGCAAGAACACTTGGCCCACGGCAATCAGCTTGGACGTATCGGCATGATGGCCCGTGCGCAGCACTTGGTCATAGAAAAACGGCACGGGAATTTGCACATGAATGCCCGCCCCATCGCCCGTTTTACCATCGGCGTCCACCGCACCGCGATGCCAAATGGCCTTTAGCGCGTTGATACCGTTTTCCACCACCTTGCGCGAAGGTTTGCCCGAAATGGCCACAACCAGCCCCACGCCGCAGGAGGAATGTTCATCCTCGGCCTTATACAGGCTGTTGGCATCCATCCATGCGCGCTTGGCTTCCTCGGCGGCGACCCATGCATCATCATACTGTGGCATTTTGGCGTCTTTCTTTTCTAGCGGCTTTTAGGTTTTGCCAATGTTCGGCAAAGGGAATGGCCCCAGCGGGGTGCAGGGCGGTGCGGGCGGCTTGCATATCGCCCATAATCACGGCGGCCATCAGCGGGCGCAGCACGCCATCGCGTTTCAGGCAGGCGGCTAGCGCATGGCCATATTGCGGTACAACCAGATGATCCACGCTTGCAGGCGCATCAAAACGGCGGGCATGAGGCATCTCGCGCGCCTCGCCGCCGTGCAAAATCATAATCTGCGCAGGGTTGCCTGCCAAGCTTGGCACGGCAGGAAAGGGCCAAGACGTGATGTTCTGGCGAAAATGCCCCCATCGGCGTTCTTCGGGCACAATTTCGTCTTTCACCGAATATTGCGGCACAATCGCCAGCACGGCGTCCAGTTTGAACAGAGTTGAGAAAATCAACGCCATGCTGCCGCCCATCGAATTGCCAAATGCAATAATGCGGGCAGGCTGTATGCGTTGGGCCAGCGCCTGCACAGCGGCGACCAGCGCATCCGCCAGCCCCGCGGCATTCATCCAAGACCGGCTGGCATCCGAAATAAACAGCACATGGTTTTCCCCATCCCACCCCGTCAGGCGCGGGGCCTCGGGTGTTGGGATAGCCTCGGTGCGATCACCCACACCGCTGAACGCCAAAATCAAACGGTCACTGCGCCCCGCCATGTAAGCCATGTGCAAGGGCGGCGCATCCAAATAGGGTTCAGCCAGCATCGCCCACCCCTAATTCGTTCAGCGACAGCACCGCGTCGCAATCGAATATCGGCTGCGTCGCGCCAAAGCCTTTGTCACCCTCAAAGTCAAAACTCATCGGGCTGCCTTCCAGCGGCAGCCACGCATCCCCCGTCCAAAATTCGGAACTGCCTGAAAAGAACGTGCGATAATCGGGGCTGATAAACTCGCGCCCCCGCGCTTGGCGCAGCACGTTGCCGTCCAAATCGGTTTCGGTCATCTCAAATTCGGTTTGCTTCAGCGTGACCCCGTCAATCACCACCTCTTGCCCCGTCAGCCGATCAAACCCGCGTACGTTCGACCGCTCGCCATTGTCTTTTGACAGGCCAAAGGCAAAGCTATCCATACCCGTAGCCAGCAAATCGCTGAACGATGCAGGGTCCGTTGGGTTTGGATCCAGCGTTTGCTTGACGGGCGGATTGATCTCATAGCTTTCAATCCACTGGGTTTCGCTATCGATTTTCGATTGAAAGAAAATACCCTCTTGGTCGAAATCCGCCCGCCATTGATCGCCCGCGTTATCAGCCTGACAGATGTAATAGTTCGAAACATTGCAGCCGCGCGATTGCACCGTCATTTTCAGCGCGCAGCCTTCGGGCGGCGTAAAGCTGCCCGCAAATGCGGGACCCGTCAGTGCGATCAGGCTTAGACCCATCCATTTCATGCTGATTCTCATGCCGATATTCCTGTGAAATCTGCCCGATATACCGCGCCAGCCGCCAAGGCGGCGGTCGCAAAACCCTCTACCTCGCCTGCCAAGGCAGATTCGACCAACGCCTGTGCATGACCATTGTTCTTAAGTTCAATGCTTAGGTTATGATCTGCCCCCGCAAAAACAAAATGATGCAGATTGGCCGCCATCGGAAAGCGCAGCGCGTGCAACAATTCTGTTTCCAATGTTCCATGAAGCACAAAATACTGACCCGTTGGCGGCACATAATCGACCGCAGCAAAACGAAATTGCCCGATCCGATTTCGCAGTTTTTTCCAGTTGGGTTCATCGGGCATGATCGACGGATCCACTGAGTATTGTGGCACGATTGCTAAAACCGCATCCAAGGGCAAAAACCGCGCCATCAGCAGGGCCATCGTGCCCCCCATGGAATTGCCCAAGGCCGTGATGCGCCGCGCCCCCGTGCGCTTTTGGGTTGCTAAGGTGAAATCGGCAATCTGTTCGGCAATATCGCCATGGTTCAACCATGACCGCGACCGATCTGTAATAAACAAAACATGCCGCGCCCCTGCGCCCGAAGCGATGCGATAAAACTCGATCCCCGGCTCTTCCTCTGGATCTGTGGTGCGGCCCACACCTGCAAAGGCCAAAACCATTTCATCGCTGGTCCCGGGTAAATAGCGGATACGCAGTGGCGGCTGGTCCAGCACCACGTCCAAATTCACCCTATGGGCTGGCTTATGTTCCATCTATTCCGCAGCCACAGCGGCGGGTTTCGCCAGATAGGCCAAAATCGCATCCGCCGCCTCGCGCCCATCGCGAATGGCCCAAACCACCAGCGATGCCCCGCGCACAATATCGCCCGCCGCAAAAACGCCGTCCATATTGGTGGCATGGCTGCGGAAATCGGCCTTTACAGTGCCCCACCGCGTTGTACCCAAATCGGGGGTTAGCATCGCCTTCATGTCTTCGGGTTCAAACCCCAGCGCGCCGATGACCAAATCGGCAGGTTCCACATAACCGGCCCCGTCAATCACTTCCGGCGATTGGCGCCCCGATGCATCTGGCGCGCCAAGGCGCATCTTTTGCACGACCACGCCTGTGACTTTTCCTTGCCCTTCAAAACCCTTAGGCGCAGAAAGCCAAACAAATTCAACGCCTTCTTCTTCGGCGTTTTGCGTCTCGCGCTGGCTACCTGGCATATTCGCGCGGTCGCGGCGGTACAGACATTTGACCGAGGTCGCACCCTGCCGCACCGCCGTGCGCACGCAATCCATAGCCGTATCCCCGCCGCCGATCACCACCACGCGCTTGCCTTTGGCATCCAGCGCGCCGCTGTCAAAATCGGGCACGCTATCGCCAAATGATTTGCGGTTGGATGCGGTCAAATAATCCAGCGCCTTCACAACGCCCGCGCCCGCGCCATCCAAATCGCGCGCCTTATAAACGCCTGTGGCAATCAGCACCGCATCATGCTTTGCCCGCAAATCGGCATAAGAAATATCAACGCCCACATTGCAGTTGGGCACAAATGTAACCCCCGCATCCACCAATTGCGCAATGCGCTGCATCACAACGGGTTTTTCCAGTTTGAAGCCCGGAATGCCATAGGTCAGCAGCCCGCCCGCGCGATCATAACGGTCATATACCGTGACCTGCACGCCCGCCCGCGCCAGCACATCGGCAGCGGCCAGCCCCGCAGGCCCCGCACCGATGATGCCGACGGTTTCCGCGCGCTTGGCGGCGGGCTTAATCGGCTTAACCCAACCCATTTCCCACGCCTTATCGGTCAGATACTTTTCCACCGCGCCAATCGTCACCGTGCCGTGACCCGATTGTTCGATCACGCAGTTCCCCTCGCACAAACGATCTTGCGGGCAGATACGGCCGCAAATTTCGGGAAAGGTATTGGTGGCTTGGGAAAGCTCATAGGCTTCTTCCAAACGCCCTTCGGCAGTCAGGCGCAGCCAATCAGGAATGTTGTTGTGCAACGGGCAATGCGATTGGCAATACGGCACGCCGCACTGGCTGCAACGGCTGGCCTGCTCTTCGGCCTTTGCAGCCGCATAGCCGCGATAGATCTCGTCGAAATCAGCCGTGCGCGCCTGCGCCTGACGTTTCTCGGGCGTCTCTTTATG
>CAXNEP010000243.1:0-4295 GCA_964200865.1 Cypionkella sp.
AACCGATGCCGCAAAGCCCAGCAAAATGCCAATGCCGAACAGCGCGAACACCGCCATAAGTGAGACTTTGTCCACCGAACGCCACCAGCGCGGCAAAATCGGCTCGCCAACGGGCCTTGGCATTGCGCCATAAACCATTTCTGTCATGGGATATCCGCCTGTCTGATCGTCTGCTCTGCCTTGGTTTGCCCAAGGTCTGGCATCAGAATAGACCAGATTTCAGCGCAGGGCCAGATATTTTACGGCATCTGCGTTTGGCCCACCATTTTGGCCAGCATACGGCGCGGCAGCCATGGGAAGACCCAGTTGATCATAAAGCCAAGTTTTGGGTCGGATATCTTTACCGCGCGGCCAGCCATCATGGCGGTATAGCCCGCAAGGGCGGCCGAATGGGCCGTGGCACCGCCCGCCTTAACCATTTTGGCATCGGTCAAATCGGCCACTTGGGCAAATTCTGTTTCCACATAGCCTGGGGCCAGCACAGTCACGCTGACGCCCTTAGCCTGCAGTTCAATATCCAAGGCTTGGCTGTAGGAATTGACAAAGTTCTTCGTGGCAAAATACACCGCCTGATAGGGGCCGTTGAGAAAGCCCGCCGTCGAGTCGACGTTTAAAATCCGCCCGCCGCCATTTGCGGCCATTTGGCGGGCAAAGTGATGCGTTAGGGTGACTAGGGCCGTGATGTTCAGGTCAATCATCGCGCGTTCGGCAGCAATGTCGCGGTCAATGTGATAGCCCGCCCCGCCAAAGCCTGCGTTGTTGATCAGAACGCGTGGCGCAAGGCCAGCCTTGGCCACGGCGGCAATCAGCGCCTCTGCGCCGCCCGCCGCGCCTAAATCTAAGCTTATGACATGCGCGGTGATGCCATGCGCCGCCTCCAGCTCTGCCTTCAGAGCGGCCAGCGCATCGCTGCGCCGTGCGGTCAATATCACATCGCCGCCGCGCGCGGCATGAATGCGCGCAAACTCGCGTCCAATCCCCGATGAAGCTCCTGTGATCAGTGCAAGTTCTTTCATATCAGCCCCCATGATGTTTCCACTGGAAAGATATGGCAGCGTAGCGCAAAGTCAACCCCGCGCGGGGCGGCTTGCGCGGGCCTGCAAAATCGGCATTCTGCGGGTATGAGCAAGGTGCCCACCCAGATAAATCCCCCCCACTGGCCGCTGACCGATCTGGCCGCATCGCTGCCCGCATCGGTGCCCTTCATCGGGCCAGAGACGATTGAACGCCAAACGGGCATCCCCTTTGCCGCCCGCCTTGGCGCGAATGAACAGCGCTTTGGCCCATCGCCGCTTGCCGTGCGCGCAATGGCGCAGGCGGCGGGGGACGCGTGGATGTATGGCGATCCTGAAAACTATGATCTAAAAGCCGCGCTGGCGATAAGGCATGGCTGCACCCCCGCCCATATTGTGCTTGGCGAAGGGGTGGATGGGTTGTTGGGCCTGATTGTGCGGCTGACCGTTGCGGCGGGGGACAGCGTTGTCACCTCGCGCGGGACGTATCCCACCTTCAATTACCAAGTCACGGGTTTTGGCGGGGCGCTGCACTTTGCGCCCTATGCAGAGGATGCCAGCGATCCGCAGGCGCTGGTGGATGTGGCGCATAAGGTTGGGGCAAAGCTGGTTTACATCGCCAACCCCGACAATCCGATGGGCAGCCATCACAGCGCGGATACAATCCGCGCGATGCTAGAAGCCCTGCCCCCCCAAACCCTACTGATTTTGGACGAGGCCTATATCGAATTTGCCCCCGCTGGCACCGCCCCCCACATCGCGCCAGACGACCCACGCCTGATCCGCTTTCGCAGCTTTTCCAAGGCCTATGGTCTGGCGGGTATCCGCCTTGGCTTTGGCATCTGCGCGCCCGATTTGGCCCGCGCCTTTGACCGCGTGCGCAACCACTTCGGGCTGGGGCGCATTGTGCAGGCGGGCGGGCTGGCAGCGCTGGGGGATAGCGCACATTTGGCCCGCGTACTGACAGGCAGTGTGGCCGCGCGGGCACGCATTGCCCAGATCGCGGGGGAAAACGGCCTGCGCGCCCTGCCTTCGGCCACCAATTTTACCTGCGTTGATTTGGGGCGGGATGGCGATTATACCCGCCGCGTTTTGGCCAATTTGGCGCAAAGCGGTATTTTTGTGCGTATGCCCAGCGCCACGCCGCAAGATCGCTGTTTGCGCATCAGCCACGGCACGATGGATGATTTAGACCTGCTGGCAGATGCCTTGCCGCGCGCGCTGTGACTATTCTGCCGCTGCCAAGGGTCGCAACGGGACAGGCGCGTCAAACACCATGCGGGTCACTTGATCTTGGTCTTCGCCCGCATCCACCATATGCGCGCCGCGCAGGATCACGCGGCGAAACACCAGCATATTCAAATAGCTGGTTTTCGTACCGCCTGTCAGCCCTGCACGCTCGTCCAAGGGCAAGGTGTCGGCGCGGACATATTCCCAACCCTCGCGCCCCATATCGTTCATCACGTTGGCCAATGACAGGGCAAAGCGTTCTTCGCTGCTGGCCCCGCGCGCACGTGCAGCGCGGCGCGGCGCGGGAATGACGCGGTATTCGTAATTCAAACTGAGCATCACACACCCCCCAAACGCAATACCTAAAATTCTATCAAAATCTGCAAAATTTTCAAAGAAAAACGCTAAAGTTGTATGATTTTGCGCGGATTGGAAACGGTCACCATACCAATTGCGGTGGGCTGGATTGAGGCCACTAGGGCTGGGGCGGAATGGGCGGCAACTGCGGTGCATTCAGCCCTGCAAAGGGGGCGGCCCATGCGGGAATCGCCTCTAGCCGTGCGGCCCATGCGGCGATGTGGGGGTAATCATGGATCGGCAGACCTGCCACATCGTTAAAGGGCAAAAATGTCGCCATGCGAAAATCGGCGTAAGACAGCCCGCTATCCAGCAGAAATTCCCTCCCCGCCAGATGGCCGTTCAGCTGGGCGGCATGGGTTGCAAAATCTGCCAGCCCCTGCGCCACGGCGGCGGGGTCGACAGGGCCAATGCCATAGCGCTGCTTGGTGCCATATTCGAACGCCACCATATCGCAGGCGCGCACAAAATAGTTATGCGCCCAAGATATCCAGCGGATCATATCGGGCATATCCGCGCCCATCCGCCAAAAATCACTGCCTGTGATTTGGCAAAGCCGCGCCGCAATCGCATCGGTTTCCCACAAAGGCGCGCGGCCATCCTCGGCCAAAATCGGAATGCGCAGGCTGGGGTTTAGCGGGCGGAACCTATCCGATTGCGCAGGGTCAAAGGGTGATGCCTATTCCAATGTGACAGGCGCATCCAAATACCGCGCCGCCGCCACGCACAGGCGCGGGTTGGGGTTGCGGGAATAGTATAATGTTGCGCTCATAACCCCAGTTTCGCCGCAACCATCTGCCCCACCACCGCAGGGTTGGCCGTGCCGCCCGTGGCCTTTAGAACTTGGCCCGTGAACCAGCCCGCCAGCTTGGCGTTTTGCTTGGCCTTTTCCACTTGTTCGGGGTTGGCGGCAATCAGCGCGTCCAAAGCGGCCTCAATCACGCCCGTGTCGGTGACGGCTTTCATGCCCCTTGTGGCGGCAACTTCGGCAGCATCACCGCCTTCCGTCCACAGAATTTCAAACAGGTCTTTGGCCATTTTGCTGGTGATCTCGCCTTTGGTCAGCAGGTCAATCATCCCGCCCAATTGGCCTGCCGACATCGGGCTTTGGCCAATTTCCAGCCCTGCCTTATTCAGCCGCCCGAACAATTCGTTAATCACCCAGTTCGCGGCAAGTTTTCCGTCGCGCCCTGCGGCGACCGCCTCGAAATAGCGGGCCTGTTCCAGATCGGCGGTCAGCACGTTTGCGTCATAATCCGTCAGCCCAAAATCGCCCATAAAGCGGGCCTTTTTGGCATCGGGCAGTTCGGGCATAGATGCCGCGATATCATCGACCCAAGCCTGATCTATCTCCAAGGGCAGCAAGTCAGGGTCGGGGAAATAGCGGTAATCATGCGCCTCTTCCTTGCTGCGCATGGACCGCGTCTCATTCTTGTCGGGGTCGTACAGGCGGGTTTCTTGGACAACTGTCCCGCCTTCCTCTAGTATCGCAATTTGGCGGCGCGCCTCGTAATCAATGGCCAATTGGATGAACCGCATCGAGTTCATGTTCTTAATCTCGCAGCGCGTGCCCAAATGGCTAAAGTCTTGTGTTGCCTGATATTTTTCGTATTGGCCAATGGGGCAGACCGATACGTTCACATCTGCGCGCAGGTTGCCGTTTTGCATATTGCCATCGCAGGTGCCCAAATAGCG
>CAXNEP010000244.1:0-4289 GCA_964200865.1 Cypionkella sp.
ACCCAGCCAGGAGGACATGCCATGCCCACCGCCACACCCCAAAAACCAACTGCCTGCATCGCCCTTTCCGATGGTTCGGTGTTCTTTGGCCACGGCTTTGGCGCGGTGGGCGAGGTGGTGGCAGAACTGGTGTTCAACACCGCGATGACGGGCTATCAGGAAATTATGACAGACCCGTCCTATGCGGGCCAAGTTGTCACCTTCACCTTCCCCCACATCGGCAACACGGGCGTGACCGATGAGGATGACGAAACAAGCACCCCCGTGGCCGCGGGCATGGTGGTCAAATGGGATCCCACCGCGCCGTCAAACTGGCGCGCCACATCAGATTTGCAAGGCTGGATGGGCCGCAAGGGCCGCATCGGCATTGGCGGTATTGATACCCGCCGCCTGACCCGCGCGATCCGCCAACAAGGCGCGCCGCATGTGTGCTTGGCCCATGATCCTGCGGGCAATTTCGACGTGGGCGCATTGGTGGCCAAAGCGCGCGCTTGGGCGGGGCTAGAGGGGCTGGATTTGGCCAAAGACGTCACATGCGCGCAAAGCTATAAGTGGGACGAAATGCGCTGGGCTTGGCCCGAAGGCTACACCAAACGCACAGGCGCAGGCCTGCGCGTGGTGGCGATCGACTACGGCGCAAAGCGCAACATTCTGCGCTGCTTGGCTTCGGCTGGTTGCGAAGTCACCGTTCTGCCCGCCACCGCCACGGCCGAGGATGTGCTGGCCCTAAACCCCGAAGGCGTGTTCCTGTCCAACGGCCCAGGCGATCCTGCTGCCACGGGCGCCTATGCTGTACCGATGATCAAGGGCGTTTTGGCGGCTGACCTGCCCGTGTTTGGCATCTGTTTGGGCCACCAAATGCTGGCCCTAGCCTTGGGCGGGCGAACGGTGAAAATGAACCACGGCCACCACGGCGCGAACCATCCTGTTAAGGATATCACCACGGGCAAGGTCGAAATCACCTCGATGAACCACGGCTTTACGGTGGACAGCCAATCCCTGCCCAATGGCGTAATGGAAACGCATGTCTCGTTGTTCGATGGGTCGAACTGCGGCATCGCGATGGTGGATAAGCCCGTCTTTTCCGTGCAATACCACCCCGAAGCCAGCCCTGGCCCGCAGGACAGCGTCTATCTGTTCACCCGCTTTGCCGATGCGATGAAGGCCCGCAGAGCCGCAGCGGCATAACCAAATGTTTCGCGCAGCGGCATAGCCTGCGAGTTTCGCGAAGAATTTTATCGGCCTTGTTAAAAGCTTGTTAACCCTGTCTTAACATTTGCGCCGCTACCCTCACGACATCCAGCCAAGGAGCCGTGATGTCCCTCACCTCGCTGCGCCCGATAGCCCGCATTGATGCGCGCGCCTTGCCACACGGCACGGCGCTGCATCACCTGCACCCTGCCCCCAGCGAAAGCGAAGTCTTTGGCGTGGCTCTTCTGCGCGCGGGGCGCATCTCTGCGCAGGCCTTGCTGGCTGCCCTTAAAAACCCCCAAATCCATCTGGCGGATCACCTGATCGCAGACGGCGTGATGGACGAGGCAGCGGCCTACGGCGCCCTTGCTGCACACTGGGCGGTCGGACTGGCCGATTTCACCCGCCACCCTGTGGACAGCGCCCTGATTGCCCGCGTCGATGCGGCAACCTGCCTTGCGGGTCACTGGGTGCCATGGCGCAGAATTGGGGCATCGACTGTCATCGTCTGCGCCTACCCCGACGATTTCGCGGCCCTGCGCCCCATGCTCCGCGCGGTTTTTGGCACAGTCATATTGGCCATAGCCCCCCGCCGCGCGATCAAGACGCAGATCATGGCGCGGGCAGGCGCGGCCCTAGCTCGCCGCGCCGAAACCCTATTGCCCGAAGGCGACAGTTGCCGCACCTTTTCGCCGCGCCGCATCTATGCGCCACTCTGCGCCGTGGCGGCGCTCATCGGCGCAGGAGTTTTGGCTGCGCCCATAACGGCGGCGTTGGCCCTTCTTATCTTTGCGCTGGCGCTGGCTTACGGGCAAACTTTGCTCAAGTTGCTTGCGCTCATCGCCAGCCTGCGCCGCCCCCCTGCCCCGCAGAACGCAACCCGCCACCAACCCGCACGCACCGCCTTGCGTAGCGTGCCAACCGATGGAGACCTGCCGTCCATATCCATCTTGGTGCCCCTTTTCTGCGAAAGCCGCATCGTCGCCCGCCTTATCCGCAGGCTCGAGCGGCTAGATTACCCTAGCACAGCGCTAGAGGTGATCTTTTTAACCGAAGACAATGACACCGCCACAGCATCGGCGCTGTCCAGCATCGCGTTGCCTGCATGGATGCGGGTGCTATCTGTGCCCACGGGCACAATTCGTACCAAACCCCGCGCGTTGAACTATGGGCTTGATCACTGCAAAGGCCAGATTATCGGCGTCTACGATGCCGAAGATGCCCCCGATCACGGCCAACTTCGCGCCGTGGCGCAGGGCTTTGCCGCAGGTGGGCCGCGCCTTGCCTGCCTTCAAGGGCGGCTAGATTATTACAACCCCACCCACAACTGGCTATCGCGCTGCTTTACCATCGAATATGCGGCATGGTGGCGCGTTATCCTGCCTGGTTTTGCGCGCATGGGCTTTGCCATTCCCTTGGGCGGTACAACCTTATTCTTTCGCAGCGATATCCTGCGCGCCCTTGGCGGATGGGATGCCCATAACGTCACCGAAGACGCCGATCTGGGCCTGCGCCTTGCGCGGCGCGGCTACCAGACACAGCTTTTGGACAGCACGACATTTGAAGAGGCGAACAGCCGCGCAATCCCTTGGATTAAACAACGCTCGCGCTGGATCAAGGGCTATATCATGACCTATGCCAGCCACATGCGCCGTCCCGCCGCCCTGCTTCGCGATTTGGGGGCATGGCGGTTTTTTGGGATGCAGATGATGTTTGCGGGCACCGTTATTCATGCCTTACTCGCGCCTATTCTTGCCCTGCTTTGGCTTGCCGCCTTTGGCGCAATCAGCTTTAGCGGCTTTGCGGATGCGCAGCTTCTTTTCCAATTCACGACAATTGGATTTGCGGCCGAAGCCTTGATGCTGGCGGCCAATTATGTGGGCCTGCGCCGCGCGGGCCACCGCCTGAACCCTTTGTGGCTGCCCACAATGATGGCCTATAACCTGCTCGCCAGCCTTGCCGCCTATAAGGCCGTGTACGAGGTGCTCACCAAACCCTTCTACTGGGACAAAACCGCCCACGGATTGTTCGACGATTAACAAAAACGCCCAGCGCCTCCCAAAAACTGCGCCTCCATAAAACAGCGCGCACTAAATTCCGCGCCCCGTAAATGCTGTTCCCCTTAACTCCGCGCTTCCCAAAAACCGCGCGCCCGTTTCTTTTCTTCTCAAATATCCTGCGGGGTAGAGCGTTTGCCCCGCAAACCCTCGTAAGGGCGGCAAACGCCCCTGTCTGCCCTCAATGCCGCAGCTATCGCGTCTTCAACTCTCCCGCATCCACCCGCAGCCGCGTCTCATAGGCCTTAGAGATATGCCCGCGTAGCGCCGCAAAGGCGGCCTCGCCATCGCGCGCAGCTATCGCCTCAACAATCGCCGAATGCTCGCCCAGCGCCACCTCGTCGCGCCCAGCGGCAGCAAAAGACGTGGTTGCCATCAGCGCCATAGACCGATGCACAAGGTCCAATTGCTGCACCAAAAATCTGTTGTGCGAGGCTAAATGGATCAATCGATGGAACCGCTTATTCGCGCGTGACAGCAGGCGCGGATCGCCGCCCAGCAGGGCGCGGTCATCTTGCACCATGCGGCGCAACACCGAAATCTCCTCATCGGTGGCGTGGCGCGCCGCCAGCTTGGCGGCCAGCCCCTCCAACTCGGCGCGCACGGTGTACAGCTCCGCCAATTGCGTGTGATCTAGGCTGGCCACAATCAAAGACCGCCCATCGCGTGTCAGCATCCCTTGGGTTTCCAGCCGTTGCAGTGCCTCGCGCACAGGGGTGCGCGACAGGCCAATCCGCTCGGCCAACTCGCTTTCTACCAGCCGGGCGCCAGGGCCAAAATCGCCCGACTCGATGGCCTCTAAGATCAAAGTATAGGCGTCTTTTTGCAACTTATCCTCCGCTGGCCACACCCTAACCGCGCAAGGCAGCAAAGTTCAACCCATCCCTTGCCCCCCCGCCCCAGCGCTGGCATGGTGCGCGCATGGTAAAGCAACATTTCTCGCATGTCACAACTTGGGTGTTCGATCTGGACAACACCCTGTATCCGCCCCGTTACCGCCTGTTCGATCAGATCGAGGTGCGCATGACGGCGTGGGTGATG
>CAXNEP010000245.1:0-4287 GCA_964200865.1 Cypionkella sp.
GGGCGAGCGTCAGCGGGTTGAGATTATCCGCTGCCTGCTGCAATCGCCCAAACTGCTGATTATGGACGAGCCGACATCGGTTCTAACGCCGCAAGAGGTGGAGATTTTGTTCAAAACCCTGCGGCAACTGGCTGCCGAGGGACCTGCGATTTTGTATATCAGCCATAAGCTGGAAGAAATCCGCGCCCTATGTGATCGGGCGACGATTTTGCGGCGTGGCAAGGTCGTGGCCACAGCCACGCCCGCCAAGACCACGGCGCGCCAGATGGCCGAATTGATGGTAGGATCGGCGCTGGCCAGCCCTGCCCGCACGGGCAAGGCGCAGGAAACCGCAACGGGCGCGCCCGCGCTAGAGGTGCGGGGGTTGTCTGCGCCCTCGCCCATCCAATTTGGTACATCTTTGAAAGATATCAGCTTTGCCGTGGCCAAGGGCGAGGTTTTGGGCATTGCAGGGGTTGCAGGCAATGGGCAGGACGAATTGATTTTGGCGCTGTCGGGCGAGATCCCTTCGGCCCCAGAAATGATCCGCGCCAAGGGGGAAGCAATTGGCGCGATGGGGCCGAACGCGCGGCGCGCGCGCGGATTTGTGGTGGCCCCCGAAGACAGGCTTGGCCATGCGGCGGCGCCCGATATGTCGCTGGTGGAAAACGCTTTCCTCACGGGGGCTGTGCAGCGCAAATTGGCGCGGCGCGGCTTTGTCAATTGGGCGGGGGCCAAGGCCTTTGCCGAAGAAATCATCACCGCATTCGATGTGCGCACGCCAAGTTCTGGCGTGGCGGCGCGGGCGCTGTCGGGCGGAAATTTGCAGAAATTCGTGATTGGGCGCGAGTTGCGCCAGTCGCCCGATGTGATTGTGATTAACCAGCCGACTTGGGGCGTGGATGCGGCGGCGGCGGCCTTTATTCGCCAAGCCATTTTGACCTGCGCCGAGGGCGGTGCAGCGGTGGTGGTAATTTCCCAAGATTTGGACGAGTTGATGGAAATATCGGACAATTTCGCAGCATTAAACGAAGGGAGTTTAAGCAAACCGCGCCCACGTGCGGGGCTGACGATGGAAGAGATTGGCCTGATGATGGGCGGCGCGCATGATTTAAGTCCTCGGGGGATGGAGGTGGCCCATGTGTAAGGCAACTGTGCAGGGGGGCGCGGCATGATGAGGCTAGAGCGGCGGGCCAGTGCATCGCAGTTTTGGATTTGGGCAACGCCTGTGGTCGCGGTGGCGCTGACTATGGTTTTTGGCGGCCTGATGTTTTTGGTGCTGGGCAAAAACCCCGTAGAGGTGATCCGCACGATCTTTTGGGACCCGCTGTTTGGCGAATTTGCGTGGTATCTGCGCGGCCAGCTTTTGGTCAAAGCGGGGCCGCTGATTTTGATTGCGATCGGCCTAAGCCTTGGGTTTCGAGCAGGGATTTGGAACATCGGGGCCGAAGGCCAGTATATTATGGGCGCGATTGTGGGGGCCGCCGTTGGTTTGGCGTTTTACCCCACAGAAAACCGCTGGATTTTTCCTGTGATGGTGATTGCGGGGGCCTTTGGCGGCTGGGCTTGGGCGATGATTCCCGCGCTGCTGAAAACGCGGCTGAATACCAACGAGATTTTGGTATCCCTCATGCTGGTCTATGTGGCCCAAGTGATTTTGGCCATGGCCTCGACTGGGTTTTTGCGCAATCCCGAAGGGGCGGGCTTTCCGGGCAGTCGCAATTTTTCCAGCTATCCCGCGGCGGGCAACCCTGAACTGATTGCAGGATCGGGGCTGCATTGGGGGGGCGTTATGGCGATTTTGGTGGCCATTGCCGCCTATGTTTTGTTGCAGCGCCATATCCTTGGGTTCCAGATCAAACTGGCGGGACAAGCGCCGCGCGCGGCGCGGTTGCACGGGGTAGTGCCGCAGCGGTTGATCGTGCTGTGCATGGGAATTTCGGGCGCGCTGGCGGGCCTTGCGGGATTGTTTGAAGTGACGGGGCCAGCGGGGCAAATCAGTATTGATTTTAACGTGGGCTATGGGTTTACCGCCATTATCGTGGCGTTTTTGGGCCGATTGAACCCGCTTGGAATTGTGCTGGCGGGGCTGATTATGGCGCTGACCTATATTGGCGGCGAAATGGCGGCGACCAATCTGGGCCTGCCATCGGCGGCGGTGCAGGCGTTTCAAGGGATGCTTTTGTTTTTCCTGTTGGGCGTGGATGTGCTGACCAATTATCAGATTAAACTGGGCGGGGGTGCGTGATGGGCGATATCAATCTTTCGGTGCTGATCGCGTCCTTGATGGTCGCCTCGGTGCCGATACTGCTGGCCGCTTTGGGCGAGATGGTGACCGAACGCGCAGGGGTTTTGAACCTTGGCGTGGAAGGTATGATGATTATGGGCGCGATTTGTGGGTTTATCGTGGCCGTTGGCACGGGCAGCCCGCTGCTGGGGTTTGTGGCAGGGGCTGCTGGCGGCGCGGGGATAAGCCTGCTGTTTGCAGTGCTGACGCTGGTTTTTTTGGCAAACCAAGTGGCCACGGGCCTTGCGCTAACGCTGTTTGGGCTGGGCCTGTCGGCGCTGATGGGTCAGGGATATACAGGCATCAAACCGCCCGCGACGGCCGAGATAGACTTTGGCGCGCTGTCAGAAATTCCGTTTTTGGGCCGTGTTTTGTTCAGCCATGATTGGGTGGTTTATTTCAGCCTGTTCATGGTGGCGGCGATTTGGTGGTTTATCACGCGCACCCGCGCGGGGCTGGTGATGCGCGCGGTTGGCGAGTCTGCCGAGGCCGCCCATGCGCTGGGCTATAAGGTGGCGCGCATTCGTCTTGGGGCGATTGCCTTTGGCGGGGCCATGGCGGGGATGGGCGGGGCATATATCAGTTTGATCCGCGTGCCGCAGTGGACAGATGGCATTACGGCGGGCGCGGGCTGGATCGCGCTGGCGATTGTGGTTTTTGCCAGCTGGCGGCCCGTGCGCGTGCTGATAGGTGCCTATTTATTTGGCGGCATCTCGGTGTTACAGCTGAATTTGCAGGCAGCGGGGTCGTCAATTCCAGTCGAATACTTGTCGATGGCCCCGTATCTGGTAACGATTGCCGTGTTGGTGGCCATTTCGGCGGGCCGTGGGCGCAACACCGATGCGCCCGCAGCCTTGGGCCAAAACTTTCATTCGGTGCGCTGATGGGTGCACTATAACGGGCGAAATCGCCTATAACGGGGAGACGGAAATGCTAAGAAGAACTTTGCTGGCAAGCGCGGCGCTGGGCCTGTCGCTGATGGCGGCGGGCACCGCGATGTCGCAAGACAAGGTCAAGGCTTGCTTTGTCTATGTTGGGCCAATCAATGACGGCGGCTGGACACAGGCGCACCATATTGCAGTGCTGAAAACGCAAGAGCATTTCGGCGACAAGGTTGAAGTCATGTGGCAAGAGAACGTGCCAGAGGGCGCCGACAGCGAGCGCGTGATGACGCAAATGGCGCTGGGCGGCTGCAAAATTATCTTCACAACATCGTTCGGCTATATGGACCCAACCAACGCAGTTGCGGCCAAATTCCCCGATGTAAAGTTTGAACATGCCACGGGCTATAAGCGCGAGCATCCCAATGTTACCACCTATAACGCGCGCTTTTACGAAGGCCGCGCGGTGAATGGCACCATTGCGGGCATGATGACCAAATCCAACAAAATTGGCTACATCGCGTCCTTCCCAATTCCTGAGGTGATTCAGGGCATCAACTCGTCTTACCTGCACGCCAAAAAGATGAACCCTGCTGTTGAAATGGTCGTTGTCTGGGCGTTCACATGGAACGATCCTGCCAAAGAAGCTGACGCAGCGCAGGCTTTGATCGACCAAGGCGTTGATGTGATTTTCCAGCACACCGACACAACGGCGCCGCTGGCGCTTGCCGCGAAAACGCCTGGCGTCATTGGCTTTGGCCAAGCGCGTGATATGGAAGAGTATAAGCCAAGCCCACGCGTATCGTCGATCATCGACAACTGGGAAGCTTACTACATCAAGCGCGTTCAGGCCGTAATGGACGGCACGTGGGAAAGCCAAGACAGCTGGGATGGTTTGGCCGCAGGTGCAGTTGGCATTGGCGAGATCACAGGGGTTCCTGATGATGTGAAGGCCGCGGCTGAAAAGGTGCGCGACGACATTATTGCGGGCACGTACCACCCGTTCACTGGGCCAATCAACAAGCAAGACGGCAGCGTTTGGCTGGCTGATGGCCAAGTGGCCACGGATGGCGATTTCGCTGGCATGAACTTCTATGTTGAAGGCATCACGGGCGACATTCCGCAATAAGTCGAACATTT